>QNAP01000116.1 GCA_003641795.1 Thermotogae bacterium
TCGTGAGGCTGTGTGATCGCGTGGGATTCTGAAGTGGTGGGGGAAGTGCTCGCTTCGGCGCTTCGCAAGACAAGCTTTCTGCTATGTGAAATCAAGGGAGAAGGATAGAAGATGCTCACTCGGCGCTCGTGAGACTGGGTGGTCGCGAGGGATTCCGAAGTGATGGATGGAAGGGGAAGCGCTCACTTCGGCGCTTCGCAAGTCAAGTATTCCGCAATGCAAAGTTAGGGGGATAGGGATGCTGACTTGGCGCTCGTGAGACTGGGTGGTCGTGAAGATTCTGATTAGATGAAGTAGTGGGCAGATGCAAGATGGTCTGACAAGTATCTTCTTATCCATCTGTGAATTCGAGTTTCTCATCTCTTCCCATATGATCGGATTCTGTGATAGACTCGTAAGAGGGTGATTCCAGCCTTCAGGAGCGATTCTGTGATAGGCACGCGTATTCTTGCGTACGACAAGATAAGTTCTACCAATGAACTGTTGAAATCGAGTAAGCTTTCTCTACCCAGCGGTAGCGTAGTCTGGGCTCTTGAGCAGACCAGTGGTAGAGGGCGCTTCGGTCGTTATTGGCACTCTCCAAAAGGGGGACTGTGGTTTTCAGTTCTCTTCAAGCACAGGACACGGTCAGTTCAACTCCACTATTACGTCATACTCTTTTCTGTGACTATTGTGAAGTTCCTACAAAAATTGAAGATCGAGGCGAAGGTAAAGTGGCCCAACGACATCTACGCAAAAAACAGAAAACTAGCAGGTGTGTTGGCAGAAGGTAAAACCCATGGTGAATCCGCAGAGATCATCGTGGGAGTCGGAATGAACGTCAACAACGAGATTCCACCGGAACTTCGAGAAAAAGCCGTGAACTTGAAAGAGCTGGTGGGGCACGAAATGAGTCTTGCCACGGTGCTCGACGAAGTGATCTCTCAGGCAAACTCGCTCTATTTGAGATATATGGTGAAGGACAAACAGAGGTACCTGGTGAGAATATGGAAGAGGCATCAACTCTTCACTCCCGGTTCTAAGCTTCGGGTGCGCGTGGGTCTCGAAGAGGAAAAAGAGGCCGTTCTTATAGATGTGGAACCCAACATGTTGGTTCTCGATTTTGGCAGAGGACCAGAAAAATGTACTTCAGTGGAGGTAGTGCATTGGGAAGTTGCCGCCTGATACTTGTTGACCTGGACGGGACGCTTCTCAACAGCGAAAAACGCGTAAGCGAAGAAAACAGAAGGGCTCTCCTTGAGGCTATGGCTCGTGGTATCCATGTGAGTGTTATCACCGGGCGGAGCTACGTCTCCGCCATCAATTACGTGAAGGAATTGGCTTTGAGAGTTCCCGTTGCTTTTCAAAACGGAGCTCTCATCTATGACTTTGGTGCTGAGAGAGAGCTTTTCAAATCCATTTTGCCCGCTTCAAAGGCACTCTATTTAGTCAAACTGGCGAAGGAGTATTCTGTTTTTCCCATAGTTTATGAAGATTTCTACAGAATCCCGGACATGGTCATAGATGGGGAATATAAAGGAACCCACCTGCGATATCTTGAGGCCAACTCCTGGAGGTTGAAACGAGTACCAGATCTTCTCAAGTATCTGGAGAGATTCGATGAAGTTGCTGAGGTTGCCATGGTAGGAGATCGCTCTGCCATATCACTCCTTTCAAAAGAGCTGGACGATGGGATCAGCGTGGTGGAAAACGCAGTCGTGGACGGAGAAGCCTTCGTGGAATTTTTCGGGCCGAATAGCACCAAGGCTCATGCTCTAAGCGTGTTGTCGAAGTACTTCGAAATCTCGCCGGAGAGTGTGGCCTTCATAGGAGATAACCTGAACGATGTCTCTTTGATGAGACGCGTGGGGATGCCCATAGCCATGGGTAACGCTGTGGAAGAAGTGAAAGCCATCGCCCGATGGGTGACTTCCACCAACGACGAAGACGGTGTTGCCAAAGCCGTGAAATTTTTGATGGGAGATGATGACTTTGGGTTTTAGAATACCTCTTTCAAGGCCCGATATCGACGGAAACGATGTGAAAGCCGTAGAGAGTGTTCTTCGCTCTTCAATGCTCAGCATCGGTCCAAAGGTTGAAGAATTCGAAAAGCGCGTAGCAGAGTACGTCGGTGCCGAATGTGCTGTCGCCGTGAACAGTGGAACCAGCGCACTTCATCTTCTTGTCAAAATCGCCGGTCTGGGGCCCGGTGATTTTCTTGCCACCTCTCCTTTCACTTTCATCGCCTCCGCCAACGTCGCTCTCTTTGAAAGGGCGTTCCCCATCTTCGTAGATATAGAAGAGAAGACCCTGAACGTGGACGTAGAAGCACTGGAAGATCTGCTGATCAGGGCAAAGAAGGGAAAGCTCGACATCTGCGGCCACAACGTAGATGTGGATAGGTTGAAAGTCTTCATGGGGGTGGACGTCTTTGGCCAACCTATGGACTGGGACCCCACGTTAAAGCTCTGTGAGGAGTATGACGTGACAGCCATAGATGATTCCTGTGAGGCCATAGGTGCGGAGTACAAAGGGTGTAGGGTGGGAACGTTTGGCATGGGGGGTGCTTTCGCCTTCTATCCCAACAAACAGATAACCACCGGAGAAGGCGGGATCATCGTCTCCAGCGATCTTGAAGTCTGCAAGCTGGCCAAGAGTATGAGAAACCAGGGCAGGGGAGAAGGAGATGGCTGGCTTTACCACGTGAGACTCGGTTACAACTACCGTATGGACGAGATGTCTGCCGCTTTGGGTGTTTCACAATTGGAGCGCCTCGATACGATCCTTGACAGACGTGCCGAGGTGGCTCGGCGATACAATGCACTCTTCGAAAACACTCCCGTGGAGCCCCACCACATCGCACCTTACACGACTCGCATGAGCTGGTTCGTATACGTGGTGAGACTGCCGGAAGGTATCAATAGAGATAGAATCGTCGATTACATGGCAAAAAAGGGTATACAGACGCGCAATTACTTCACGTGCGTCCATCTTCAACCCTTCTACAGGCAGTTAGGATATTCGGAAGGGATGTATCCAACCGCCGAGAAGATCTCCAAAAGGACACTTGCACTCCCCTTCTACAACCGCATCACCCAAAAAGAACAAGAAGAGGTCGTATCCACGTTGTTGGAAGCATTGGAAAGGGTGGGCTGATTGATACCAACTCTTATCTCCGCAGTCTTCACGGCCTTGACCATGCCGGGCTTCTTCCTCGGCCCGCTGGTGTGGGTAGCACTCGTGCCATTCATTTTAGCTCTGAAGAAGAGCAAGCCCGGTCGGGGTTTTCTTTTGGGGTTCCTCTTTGGTTATGTGATGATGACAATCTCCCTTTACTGGCAACTTCCCACCCTTTCGAAGAACGTCCCCGAGGTGCTCAGATCCTTTCCCAATTGGGTGGGCTTCCTCACCTTTTGGTTGTTAGGCGCTGTGGAGGCGCTCCCTTTCGCCGGCACTGGGCTGATTTACTCCTTTCTCTCAAAACGGTTTGTACGAAGACCGTGGATGGATGCGGTAGCTTTCGCCACCACTTACACCGTTTTTGAATATCTCAGAGGTATCGGAGATCTGGGATTCACTGGCAGCCGACTCTCGGATGCTCTCTACTGGAACACGGGCTTTGTGGCAAGCCTTTCCGTTTGGGGGACGCTTGGACTGACGTGGTTCGTTGCCTTCGTGAACAGTAGGATCGGCGAGTGGATGCAGAGTATCAGACGCAATCGGATCCTCAACGTGCTGATTGTGGTGGCGGCATTAAACGGGATAGGTGTGATGGTGACAGCCTTCTTGCCTTCCATTACACTCGATGAAAGCTCTGCCTTCAAAGTGTATGCCGTTCAAACCAACGTACCTCAGCAGGTGAAGTATTCGGGACGGATCGAGCAGTTGCTCTCGACTTTTGAGCGATTCGCCATAGACGCTCCCTCCGACGTGGATGTCGTGATCTTTCCAGAGGCCACCTTCATGCGGGATATGCGTAATGATCACCACGGTTCGAAACTCATCGCCTTAAGCAGAGAAAAAGGGGCCCCAATACTGGTAGGCTTTCCCCATGCCAAAGATGGAAAAGCCTACAACAGCGTCTGGTTGGTCGATCCCAACGAGGGGTTCACGGATCAAAGCTATTCTAAGGTGAAGCTCACACCCTTTGCTGAGATGCTGCCCTATCCCTGGCTTTTCGGCGCTTTCAAGTTTCTCAAGCTTTTGAATTATTACGAACCGGGGAGCGGCTTTCCCACGTTCCAGATAAACGGGAAAACTCTGGGTGTGATGATCTGCTTCGAGTCTTATTTCAGCAAAGTATCCAGAGAACTTGTTAGAAACAACGCTACGGCACTGGTGGTCGCTACCAACGACGGTTGGTTTGAAAGCGGTGTGGCTCTCACTCAGCATTTCGTGCAGTCAAGCTTCAGAGCGGCTGAGTATGGTCGCTATGTTCTTCAGGTTTCAAACACAGGGATCACGGGCCTTTTCGATCCCTATGGTAGACTTGTTTACAGATTACCCAAGTGGCGGGAAGGGGCTCATACCTTCGTGATACCGCAACGCTCAGGAAGAACCATCTTTTATTATGTTGGAAGATACATCCCTTTGATTCTGGTGGGCATCCTGCTGATGCTGGTGTTTCTATGACCACAAGAAAACGCATCGATGTTTTCGATTGGGCACGGGCTGTTGCCATTATGTGGGTGGTTGCAGGCCATTCGTACATCTTCGGCGTACAAGACGCGGGGTTCTCCGATGCGGTAGCTTCAATCTTCATCCACCAAGTCGGGTCCTTCTCTGTAGCACTTTTTATGTACCTCATCGGCTACTTTATGGCAAGAACAAATCTCACAGTGGGGGCGTTTTGGAAACGGCGTGTGATGAGGATCGTTGTTCCGTACGTTGTCTGGGCCACCATCGCTGCCGTAGGTGACAAACTGCTCAAAGGTGGAATCTGGAAGGACGTGATATTCAAAGTACTGACGTTCACCGCTTCCGGACAGCATTACTTCGTTTTCCTGGTGCTCGTTTTCTACGCGTTTTACCCGCTCTTCAAGCGAGTCAACTTGCGTTTGAGCAAATATCTCGCCATCTTCGGCATCCTCGCCAGCGTTCTCTGGGTAAGCTACGCCGAAATCGTGCAGTGGCAGGTGGATATAAATGAGATCTCGATTGTGAAAGGCGGGCTCTTGACGTACATGAACCCCCTGTGCTGGGTGGGGTTTTTCCTCTTCGGTCTTTGGGCAGGAAAAAAGGGTATCGTAGTACCCTTCAGAAAGATCGCGATCGCGTGGTGGTATCCCCTGCTTGTTTTCTCGCTTTACTTTTTCGCAGCGGTGGAGATGATCTTTTTCTACAGTTTGAAGGGGTACGTAGTAGCTTTCGACCTCTTCAAGCCCCTCTCTGTTTTGTGGGAACTTGCCTCCATCCCGCTGGTGCTGGCAATGCTCGAAAGAATACCCAAGGGCAGGTTCAGTTCGTGGCTTTCCCGATATGGCAAGCTCTCTTACGGGGTGTATCTGTCGCATCTTCCTATGATGTGGTGGGTGTGGGATGCACTCAAGGTTACCACAGGATCATACATACTGGATAGGTTTTTGGTGAACATGATCGGCATCTTTCTTCCGTACGCGATTTTGGAGTTTTTCCATATGTTTTCCTTCACTTCGAGAGTCTTCGTGGGGGTACCAGGGGAGAGGAAATCCAGTCCACATGTATTGAAAGCTGAGAAAAAGGCTTAGACTCCGCATAAAAACAACGAACCCGCAAAAGCGGGTTCGTTGGAGATATTGCGGTGAGTGAAATTAAGAAGAAATATTACCAGTATTTGGCGATTTGGAATTCGACATAAACTATGTCACCAGTGAATGTAGCTTCAGGATAGCTATCAATTACCATATCA
>QNAP01000117.1 GCA_003641795.1 Thermotogae bacterium
GAAGAAAGCGAGTGCGAGCTGTGTGAGCGTGGGGGATTCACCCCTCCTTCTTCATGGAAGTGCCCGTTTGTGAGTGCGAGCGAGGGAAAAAGCGGAGCACAACAAGCATTCTGCAATGTGAAATCCTCTATTTCTTCGCGTGGGTCGTTTTGTGGATGCGAACGAGGGAGAAAGCGAGTGCGAGCTGTGTGAGCGTGGGGGATTCACCACTTTCGTCCGTTTGTGAGTGCGTGCAAGGGAAAAAGCGAAGCACTACAAGCATTCTGCAATGCGAAACCCCTATCTCTTCGCGAGAGTCGCTCTGTGGATGCGAATGAGGAAGCGATCCACCAAAGTCGGGATCGCTTTGCCTTCAAATCAAACTGAGTTTCGCGGAACGCTTGAGATATGCTGTCCCTATCTCCACAAAACTGGGATACCTTCCGATATCTCTTCTTGTCTCTACCAGCACCGTGCCATCATCGAAGGAGAAAAGCACCCTATCTTCGTCGCTCAACTCCGATGGCCTTGTCACCCTGTGCGTTTCCTTCGCATGGGCCAAACTGTCCGCATAGACCGTTCTCCCCTCGCTTATGATGGCGAAGCTGTCTGCCACCCACTCTACCTCGTCGAGCTGGTGCGTGGATATCACTACGGTTCTGCCCTCCAGTTCCTTGAAAATAGAGAGCATCTCGGTTTTCTTTTCCACATCGATCCCTTGTGTGGGCTCATCGAGCAACAAAAGCCCTGCCCCGCTTGCCAGCGTCAACGAGAGAAAAAAGAGCGTCCTCATACCGGCGGAAAACGAAGAGACAGGCTTTTCTTCATCCACTTTGAAGTGGAGGATCAGATCCCTGAACAGCCGCGAGCTCCATCGAGGATAAAGAAGTTGCCACAGTTCTTCGTACTGGCTGGGTTTCAGCTTCGAAAGCGTGGTGCGGGACTCTTCCAGCACAGCAATCCGGTCCTTCACCCTAAAGGGAGAAGATCCGAAGACCCTGACTCTCCCCGAGTCTGGCGCTATCTCACCACACAAACACCTCAGCGTGGTTGTCTTGCCCGCACCGTTGGGACCCACCAAGACGAATATATCCCCCTCTTTCACTTCAAAACTCACGCTCGAAACGGCGATCTTTCCGTTAAACCTCTTCTCCAAGGTCTCAACCTCTACGACCACAGTCTTCCCTCCTTCTCGTAGCTCAGCATCGCCAGCGCGAAGACAGCACCGTCGATCACCAACGCCAAAGGTGATCCCACATAGCTGGGGCTCAACAGCTTCCATGGTGTTGCTGAAAGTATCAGATCTATCACCACGATCAAAAGTGGCAGGCCGAAATTTCCCTTCCCGATGCTGACAAACACAACGCTGAGCCCGTATACGAAAGCCATAGCACCCAGCCATCTCAGAGGTTCAACACCCACACCGCTTCCAGAGACAGCACTTACCAAAAGTCCAGAAACCAGCAGCACCGCTGCCCCGGCAGCGAAATCGCCGAGAAAGAGTTGCCATCGCCTCACTGGAAGAGACAGCACGAGCCTGTCTTCACCGTTTTCCACGTCCCTGGGAAGAAGCGAGGAAAACAAAAAGAGCGAGACCAAGGCTCTCCACGGTTGAGAAGGTATGAGGAAGAGCAAGAACATCGCAAAAAACCTTCCGGGCCTTTCCAAAAAGTTCCGCTTCAAGGTAAACTCTATCCAGCTCAACTTCAAAGCTCTTTCACTCACCTTTCCACACCTCCATCAAAAGCACCATCGCCAAAGATCTGTCCACTCCACTGCTTTTCAGCTTCTCAGCGATTCCTTCAAGCTCTTCGATCAACTCCTTCGGCAATATCTCCGACTTGCTCACAAAATACCCCTTACCATGTTGAACATCCAAAACCCCCTCGTGCACCAGATCATCGAGCGCTCTAAGCACGGTATTGACGTTCACCCCGAGCCGCTGCGCCAGCTCACGAACAGGCGGGAGCTTATCACCTTCCCTGAGCTTTCCAAGTATGATCTCCTTCTTCACCTGGAGTGCTATCTGTTTCTGAACAGGGATCACCGAGCGCCTGTCAACAACGATCACAATCCCTCTTCCTCCACTCTGACTCTTCCAACGTGGCTACCCGAGATCTTCAACTGATCCCTGCTCACACCCCTGGGCAATACCACCCGCAGATCTACCCCAACGGCGTCCACAATGATCGTTCTGACACCCTCCCACCGCTGTGTAAAACGTACCGTACCTTCCACACCCGCTGCATCGACAACGAGTCTATCGCATTCGATAACATCCACATCGATCTTGGTGCCCGCACCGTCGATTTTCAATGTATCGCAGCGCAGCGATCCACGAATGCGCACACCTGCACTATCCACATCCATATTGTCCACATTGATATCTCCATCCACCACCGCCCCCGCCGCGTTAATGTGCAATCGGTGAAGTCTGCCGGTTTCGACATACGCCCGTGCTTTTTTTGCAAAAGAAGATGCCGAGATCTTCAACGTGTCACCAAGACGTTCTACTCGTACACCCTGGGTGATTTCATAAACCTCCACATCTGACCTCCTTTTTTCGAACTCCACGTGTATTCCCGGGATATTGACCTCGAGCACGGCTATACCCCTATAGCTTCCCAGAAACCCTCTGCCGTCGTCTTTCTGGCTTTCGAACCCACTGTCAAAAGGTATCCACCAAGTTCCCGTCCAACCCCAGTTCAAAAAACCTCCCCAACTCCAAGAAACCGAAGCCACCACAAAGAGGAGAACCACAACGACCATGAAAATCACAAGCCCGCTTCTTTTGGATGCAAACGCCAGCCCTACCGCTCCAAAACCAGCGAGAACAACCCCAAAAAGTGTCCAACTCGCGCCAATCCATGCACCGAGCAATGCCAGCAAAACTGCAACTGCGAGGATTAACGTTACTTTCAAGCCAACACCCCCACTCCAGATATGTCATAGTGTTCTACTACATTATAACACACGTAAGACAAAATGTAAAGCATCAACTCTTACATCGTCCCTGATGCCTCTTCTCTTCGCACCGGTATAATGAATGCGCGAAGAACACAAACAATTGAAAGGATGGCCCAACAATAACGCTCAAAAACGTTGGAAATATCCCCGACCGCTTCGATGCGTTTATTCAAAAGATCATTGAGAAGATGGAAGCTGAGCGGGATGAAGGGCATAATTTTACTGACTCACCAACATGTCAGAAATGTGCTATAATTAGTTTACAAGAAGGTCAAAAAGTTGACTCGAGATGGGCTTTGTGAGGTTCTATTCTGGTGAAACCTCTGGGGAAGTGCAGAGAAAGGGAGGTGTGTTGAAAGAGAAATTATAGATGTAGCGAGGGGTTTCATCAGATGGAGGTTTAGAAGCTCTAAAACCGCTACTTTAAACATAACGAAAGAATTAGGCGAGAAAACGAGGCATTTTGAACAAGTCTAAAGGAAAGAAAGTACCTTATTGGGAGGCTTGTCATGAAACAACATCAGATAACTGAACCTTCGGATTTGTTAAATGAGGATGGGACACTTAGGCAAATTGGTTGGGCTAAAGATTTGCTTTTGAGGTATGATAGGAAGAAAGTTAAGGCACCCAAATTCAGGATAAAGGAATGGGACTACTACTGCATCTTACGAAACCCGTATGGCATTGCCTTTACTATTTCAGACCTTGGATACGTAGGGTTCGTGTCGATAACTTTTCTCGATTTTGCAAATCGCAAGGAAGTAACAAAAAGTACTTTTACTTTATTCCCACTTGGATCATTCAATATGCCATATTCCTCAAAAGAAGGGGATGTGGTTTTTCAAAAGGGAAACTCTTATCTCAAATTCTTAAAACGCAAAGATCAAAGAATAATCCAAGTCAATATAACGTCTTTCAATAAAGGGCAACCACTAACAGGGGAAATTAGCTTGCACCAACCCCCATCTCTGGAATCCATGGTCATCACTATTCCGTTTCCGGAATCTAAATACGCTTTCTACTACAACCAGAAGATCAATTGCATGCCGGCAAAGGGTGAGGTTTCGTTTGGTGATCGAAGGTTCTTATTTGATCCAGAAGATAGCTTTGGCGTGCTCGATTGGGGTAGAGGAGTATGGCCGTATAAAAACACATGGTACTGGGGTTCAGCTTCAGGTAAAGTTGGTGGTGAATTATTCGGTTTCAACATTGGATATGGTTTTGGTGATAATTCTCGTGCGACTGAAAATATGTTATTTTACAAAGGCAAGGCCCATAAGTTAGAGGAAGTGAGATTCCATATACCACCTGACGACTACCTCAAACCTTGGACTTTTACCAGCAACGATTCCAGGTTTGAAATGGTGTTCAAACCAATAATTGACCGTCATTCGAACGTAAATCTATTGGTCTTTCAATCAAATCAACATCAGGTGTTCGGTTACTTCTCGGGAAGAGTTGTTCTCGATCCCGGAAGAGAAATCGTGATTAGAGATCTACTCGGTTTTGCAGAAAAGGTGAACAATAGATGGTGACGAACGGAATATCGCGGCAAGGAAAGGTGGCATCAATCTTTGGAAACGCGAGACACCCGGTGGAATTCGCTACAGTGGCTGGGTAAAGAAAGCACGTCTTGGATGGGAGGAATGGAAAGCACGCTTTTTTATTGAATTTTTGTGTGCACCCAGGCAATTATCTACGCATAAATAGTTTTCTAACTTTTTCTACTCCTTTGTAAGGTGGATATCTGATACTTAATTCGAACTTTCCTTTGATAAAAGTGGGTTTGTAGTGAGAAAAAGTGTCGAAGCTATATTTACCATGATAACTACCAATGCCACTACTTCTTATTCCACCAAAGGGGAGTGTTTCGGGAACAAAATGAGTAATTGTATCGTTAATTGTAATTCCGCCAGCTTGTATTTTTGAAATCACCTTTTCGATAAACGATTTGTCATACGAGAAGACATACAAGGAAAGAGGATACGGATGTTTCGAAATGATATCGAATACTTCGTGTTTATTATTAAATGTAATCACCGGTAAAATGGGGCCGAAGATTTCCTCTTTCATTAGAATATCGTTTGTAGATATATCGTCAATTATCGTGGGTTCGAGCTTCTTCCCGTCGAACTTTCCGCCGAAAAGAATTTCGCCTTTGGTATTGTTTATCAAGTTAGACAGTCTTCTTGTATGTTTTTCGTTGATAATATGTGCCATGTTTTCGCCAAATTCCTTTAGATACTTTTCGAGCGATAGTAGGAACTCTTTTTTGATTTTCTGGTCTATCAAAAGATAATCGGGAGAAATGCAAGTTTGACCGGCATTTAAAGTTTTGCCCCACGCAATCCTCTTAGCTGCCTGCTCTATATCGCAAGTTGAATCAACAATGGTGGGGTTTTTCCCTCCAAGTTCTAGCGTGACGGGGATTAACTTTTCTGATGCTTTTCTCATCACATATTTTCCGACATTCTGACTTCCGGTGAAAAAGATATAGTCAAAGTCGTTTTCAAGAAGTTCTTTAGAAGCTTCGGCATCTCCAACCACGACCTTTATGAAGTTCTCCGGAAAATACCGCGAAATCATCTCTCTTAGTGTTAATGAAACATTCTCGGAGTATTCTGAGGGTTTTAACACCGCACAATTCCCAGCAGCAATCGCTCCAACAAGGGGAATTAGAGACAAATTAACGGGGTAATTCCAAGGAGAGATGATCAGAGCCACACCATATGGTTCCGGATAAATGTACGCCTTCCCAGTTTGACTTTCAAAGCCTACTCTTACCCTTTTGGGCTTTGAAAGCTTTCTTAGATTCTTCAAGAAAAATTTTATTTCTTTCATGACTACAAAAACTTCTGTTAAGAAAGCTTCTTGTATAGATTTATGTAGATC
>QNAP01000118.1 GCA_003641795.1 Thermotogae bacterium
ATACGAGATATCCTCCAGGATACCGATATGCTCTTTGTGACCGCAGGACTTGGCGGTGGAACTGGCACCGGTGCTACACCAGTCATCGCCCGGTTTGCGAGGGAATTTGGCATACTCACCGTGGCAGTGGTCACGACTCCCTTTTACTTCGAAGGAAACGCCAGATGGCGGGTGGCTATAGACGGTTTGAAAAAGTTGAGGGACAACGTCGACACGCTAATCAAAATTTCGAACAACAAGCTGCTTTCAGAGTACGAAACCGACTTGCCCGTGGTGGAAGCGTTCATGAAGGCCGACGAGACCCTTCATCAGGGCATCAAGGGAATATCCGAACTGATAACAAAACGTGGATACATAAACCTTGACTTTGCAGACATAGATTCGGTGATGCGTGGTGCGGGCACTGCAATGCTTGGTATAGGAGTTGGAAAAGGAGAGAACAGGGCTTTCGAAGCGGCCAAGAAAGCCATGAGTAGCAAACTTCTGGAACATCCTGTGGACAACGCATCGGCGATAGTCCTCAACGTTTCGGCTCCTCGCAACGTTACCTTGAAAGAGATGCATCTGGCAGCTTCGGTCATTCGGCAGAGTTGTAGCGACGATGTGGACGTTAAGTTTGGACTCATCATAGACGACACCATACCTGAGGATGAAATGAGGGTCACACTCATCGCCACAGGCTACGAACTCGATGAGACCTTCTACACAAGCGAGGAGGAGATCCCGACTGTTTACAAGCTGGGGCTTGCTGATTTCATCCCTCAATCTTCTAAGCGTCAGCAACAATCAGAAGAAGAGGAAGAAGAGCTTGGCGTTTCGGAAGACATATAAACGAATCGGCGATCTCCTGATCGAACGGGGTTTGATAACTCCCGAACAATTGCAATATGCGCTCAACAAGAGAGGAGAAGAGAAGAAGCCTTTAGGAGAGGTATTAGTAGATTTAGGGTTGGTGAGTTGGGAGGATATCACGCATGCTCTTAGCGAACAGTATGGCATCCCCGTCTTAGAAAGTATCCCCAACAAAGTGCCTGAAAAGGCCATTCGTATGATTCCCAAACAGCAGAGTGAAAAGTTGAGGATCGTTCCCATCGATTATGACGAAGAAACGAACACACTGATTGTGGCAACGGATGACGTATTGAAGGTAAACACAGCGACGCAGGAGATACGGTTCCTCACAGGGAAACCTCCAAAAGTCTATCTCGTTTCTCCTCCAGATTATGCTGATTTGTTCAAGCGTGTCTACGAGTTGGAGCCCACTCTGGATCTGGCTGAACTGAGATTGGAAGTTGACCAATCAGAAAGCGCCGCAGCAGTCGAAGAAACCGTGGAAGCTCTCACGGAAACCTCGCCAGCCGTAAGAATAGTCAACTTCATCATAGACAAAGCACTCGCACAAGGAGCAAGTGATATACACATCGAACCGCAGGAAAACATCGTTCAAGTGCGCTACAGGATAGATGGACTCCTGCGGAAGGTTACCGATTTTCCAAAGACTTTGCACAGTGGTGTGGTCTCGCGTATAAAGATCATGTCCAAGCTCGATATTTCTGAGAAGCGGCTGCCACAGGACGGCAAGTTTTTTGTGCGGAAAAACGGGGAGCAGTTCGACTTCCGGGTTTCGACGATGCCATCCATCTTCGGCGAGAAGGTGGTTATGAGGATCCTAAGGGTGTCAGCTGCTAACCAAAAGTTAGAAGAGCTGGGGTTCAGTAATTACAACTATAAACGGCTTAAGCATTTGATCTCCCATCCTTACGGCATTGTCTTGATCACCGGGCCCACGGGAAGCGGTAAATCCACTACACTTGTGGGTATTCTCAACGAAGTCAAAGACATGACGAAGAACATCGTCACAGCCGAAGATCCAGTGGAGTACACCATTGAAGGTGTTACACAATGTCAGGTGAACCCAGAAATAGGTCTGACGTTTCCACGCTTTTTGAGAGCCTTTCTGCGACAAGACCCGGATATCATCATGGTGGGGGAGATACGTGATAGAGAAACTGCCCAGTTGGCCATTGAAGCCTCGTTGACAGGACACCTCGTTCTAAGTACGCTCCACACCAACACCGCAGCAGCAGCCATTGCTCGTTTGGTGAACATGGGGATCGATCCGCACTTGATAAGTGTTTCTCTGATCGGTGTGGTGGGACAGAGACTAGTGAGAAAACTCTGTAGCGAATGTCGGGTGCAGGTGGAACCCGGCAGGGCGGTGAAAGCAGAAGGGGAGCGTCTCAAAAAGTTGCTGGACGTAGACTTCACTATGGAATACATCGCAGGAGAAGGATGTCCCAATTGCCGCGGAGAAGGATACAAAGGACGGACGGCCATTCATGAGGTGCTCGTTGTCAATCGAAGAATTCGGCAGATGATCGTGGAAAAAGCTTCTGAAAGCGAAATCGAGCAAGCGGCTTTGGAGGAGGGTATGATCACCATGTTCGAAGATGGTGTTTTGAAGGTCATCCAAGGTATTACCAGTCTTGAGGAAGTTAGGCGTGTGGCGACCGTTGAATAGTGGGGGATCAGCATGAATCAAGGCTACAGAACCAGATCACCAGAAGAATGGCGTAAACACGATGAAGAGAAGTGGAAAGAGTATGAACAATTGAGGGGCTACAGAAGACGTAGCATAAGATTGACCATCTTCAACTTGATCATTGCTGCCATGATCATCGTTGGCTTCATGCTGGCACGAAACAAGCCAGTGGAGAGTGGTGTTTACCGTTTCGTAGACGGGTTCAGTATCTCGCTTCTGGGGAGCGAAGTCTTCGAGTACCCCGACCCTGTAGATTTCACCGTAAAACTCGTAAATACCAGAAACAAGTCAGCGGAGATCTCCATCAGTTCATTTCGCGTGCAGATACAAGATGAATCGGGAAATGTGGTCTACACGTTTGACTATCCGTCAAATGTTTTGAAAGAGTTACCTGCCTACGGTTCGGTGATAGTTTTCGATCTGAGCCACGAAGTGGATCTCTCGGCACTCTCTTCGGGCGATTACGCGATCCGAGTGACTTTCAACTTGAATGGAAAACCTATAATACTTTCAAAGAACGTGGAATACAAGTATTTGACGGAGGTGCTCCCAGCTTTTCAACATCCTTTCTATCTCGTTGGGGAGTCAGTGTTGATAGATCTTCTTCTTAGAAACCGCAGTCCAAAGACATTCGATGTCTCCGGCAGCTTGGTGACGATCGACGTGATAGATGAAGATGGTGATGTCGTGAGGAGCTTGCGCTTCCAGTTAGGGAATGCCAGTGCCCTACCAACCACGGAAGAGATCTACGAAACGGGCAAGTCCTTGGTGCTTGACAAACCCGGTCTATACACCTTCAAAGTGCAGATTCAAGGGGAGAATTATTTCTTCGAGCGAAGGCGAAGCGTCTTCATAGTAGAGAAATCTGAAGAGGATTTCTCAGGTCTTTCTGTATTTGCGGAAGTTCCCCGAGTAGCTTCAACGGGTGAGGCCATTCCTATGAAATTCTACCTTACCAACGAAAAAGAGAGAAGGCGTTTCTTAGAATGTCAAGGATTCCACTTCACAGTAAACCAAGGTGGGGTCCCCATCTTTGAGTACAAACGAAATACCTTCAGGTTAGTTCTTCTCGAATACGAAAAACGGATGATCTTCGACAGCGAAGATTGGAGGGAAATGAAATTCTTTCAACCTGGTAGTTATTCCGTAGAATTCACAGTTAACTTCTCCAACACTGAAAAGGTCTCAAAAATAGTACAACTCGAAATCAGATGACCCGTTTTAAAGCCCAAGATCTTGGCATATGTCTTTCATAGCGTTAAGAGAGATGGTGATGAATTCATCTAAAGAAAAGCCCAGCTCTTCACAAGTTTTTATCTGATCACGATTAGCACCTCTAGCGAACGCCTTCTCTCCAAAACGACGAAGAACGAACGCCGTGTCTATAGCATTCAGTTTCTTTTCTTTGGTAATCAGAGCGGCTGCTACAATGAGCCCTGTGACGGGATCGGCAGCATATATGGCCTTTTCTATGGGCTTCTCTCTCTCCTTGTGACCCGCGTGAGCGAGGATAGCATCGAGCACTTCTTGCGATACATCTTCGTCTTTGAGTATCTCGAGGGTGACGTAGCCGTGTCTTTCCGGTTGATCCTTCGTCATCTCGTAATCCAAATCATGGAGTAAGCCCGCAAGGGCCCACGTCTCTCGATCTTCTCCCAACTTTTCCGCCAAGGCTTTCATCACCGCTTCTACCGCCAAAACGTGTTTGAAGAGATTCTTGTTTTTCAAATACTGCTTTACAAGCACCAGAGCTTCTTCTCTTGTCATGGTATCCCTCCCAGTTTTTGTCTATGATATCATCATAAAACGTCACGAAAAAAGCGGGTCTTTCACATTCAATATCTCAAAATAAGAAAGAAAGTCCAAATGAATGGTACCACATGAACTTACAAAAGCGATATTGTAAAGATCGTTGATCAGTTGAACAAGCTTTTGCCTTCCAACTTCGTTAACAAGCAAGGCAGAAGTAGAAGAAAGACTTATTACGACAAGGGCAACTTGAAATCTTCCATCTTATTGAAGCTATGCAACATCTCGTATTGATTCAGAATTGGATGGCAACAACAGCCGCTGTAGACAATTCAACAATGGCAAAGGTAGAGGATTTCGCATTGCTGAATGCTTGACTTACTAAACAGCGAAACGAGCACTTCCCCACATTCCAGAATCCCACACAATCACACAGCCTCACGAGCGCCGAGTGAGCATCCAAACGAAACGACCTCGAAGCCGCATGGATGCGGATGAGAGCGAAGCTGAAGCACGACGCTGAATCTTCGCGTGGGTCGTTTTGTGGATGTGAACGAGGAAAAAAGCGAGTGCAAGCCGTGTGAGCGTGTGGGATTTGCCAGTTCCTCCTCTATGTTATGTTCGATGCCCTGGACAATCGCTCTCACAGGAAGATGGCTGATATTGCTGGTTCTTACTGATTTTTGAGACGCCCCAATATTCCTATTTCTCAAAGATGAGGCTCTTAAAAGGTTCAGGATTGCATCGGCTCAATTTTATGGTATAATTTTCAAAATCTTCGAGGAGGATTCGCATTGAGAAAAGGTATTCTGGCGTTTTCTGAGAAGGTTTCAATCATTGTCAACAATAACAATAATGTCAATAATAACGGGCCGGACCCGGCCTGTCTTTTCACACACCCTTAGGGGTGAGGTAGACTCAAAGACGGGCCGGTGGAATGTTCACCGGCCTTTTTTATTTGTTTGAGGAGGTGTTTTTATGGTTGAAGGATTGTATTTGGAAGAGTCCTTGGTAGACGGAGTCATGGTCCATCTGAAAGATCCCAAGGTTCAAGCGGCGGTCAAGGTGAAGTCAGAAGTGGTGAAGCTGAGCCAGGAATTTTTGAGACGGGAGGGATTCGTGGAGCTCCTTCCAACGATTCTCTCCCCTATCACGGATCCTCTCAACCACGATGTTTTTGAAGTGACAATCGACTATGCTGGTACCAGATACAGGTTGACGCAGTCGATGATCTTTCACAAGCAGATCGCTCTTCATGCTTTCGAAAAGGTCTTCATAACATCTCCCAATGTCCGTCTCGAAACGCCTGACAAAGCGGGAGTGGGTAAGTATCTTTTCGAGTTTGTCCAGGTAGACTTGGAAATAAAAGATGCCAAGCGGGAAGACGTTATGGATCTGATCGAGCGACTTTTAGTATACGTCTTTGAAGG
>QNAP01000119.1 GCA_003641795.1 Thermotogae bacterium
ACTTGCATGTGTTAGGCACGCCGCCAGCGTTCACCCTGAGCCAGGATCAAACCCTCCGTCCTTTCGCTCAACCCTGGCTCTTATACCTTCCCTTCCTTCCACTGCCTACTTTTCAAAGACCCAATTGAATTCGAACATTCCACAGCGCTGTTCATGATACCATTCTGAAGACAGACTGTCAAGAGACAGAATCATTACGCATTGTGACATGTAGTGATTGTAACGTTACATAGTAATGTCTTTGCGGTCTTTATGATATCAAATGTTAACATCCCAAGGAGTGCGCCCTTGATGAAAAGACAAAGGTATATTTGTAACACTTTCTACTGCATCTTTCATGGCGTTTTCCCTTGATCTCTCTCGATTTGATTCTGTCAAGGGGCTCTATCTCACGTTGGACCGAACCAACGGAACTTAACAACAGCTTAACGTCTACAATGAATAGGGTGATTTTTCTCTGTGGAAAAAATACTCGGCATCGACCCGGGATACGGCCGATTGGGGTATGCCATTGTAGAAAGGACAAAAAGCGACCTAACCGCTATCAGGTTCGGAGTCATAGATACGCCAAAACAAAAGGCGTTGCATCTTCGTTTAAAGATCATCTACGACCACCTGAAACAGATGGCGCATGAATTTTCCCCAACCGTTATGGCCATTGAAAAACTCTACTTCTTCCGTAATGTCACAACGGCAATAGAGGTTGGTGAATCAAGAGGGGTGGCCCTTTTGGTGGCTGCAGAATTCCAAATGGATGTTTACGAATACACCCCTCACCAAGTAAAACAAGCCGTGGTAGGACAAGGTCGTGCTACGAAGATGCAGGTGCAAGAGATGGTGAAGTTGCTATATCGATTGCGGGAAAAGCCCAAACCAGACGATGCGGCCGACGCATTGGCGGTGGCGTGGTGCCATGGAATGAGCTCACGAGCCCTGGAGGTGTTCAAAAATGAAACTGATCTTTGAAGATAGTCTCGCGATTACGCAATTGTTAAAGGCGATACTTCCAGAATACGAGGAATGGCCACTGGACTTGAGCGTTACAGAACCGGCTCATCTCACAGCGATAGAGTACGATCCATCCGATGGAAAGGTTAAGCTCCATACGCGAGGACGAATGGACGAGAGCGTCCTTCGACTCCTTTCAAGATATCTGAAGCACGAAGTCGTCGTCGAAGACAGGAGCTCTTTAGTAGAAAAGGCTTTAAATGCTTGGCCAAGGATCGTTGCGGCTGTAAATGGTTCCATACCTTACTTTACCACCTTAGCCAAACCCAAGGCAGATGGTGATATTCTAAAAATTCGCGTACCCACGGATTTTCACAAGAGCCTCTTTCAAAGGAAAGTGCATTATATAAAGAAGGTCATAGAAAACATCGCGGGAGGCAGCGTGGAACTTGGATTCGAGGTGGACGAGAGCATAACAGCGGAGTTCTCTGCAGACTTACAGACGCACAAAGAGAAGGGAAAATCCAAGAACTCTGAACAATTCAAGACAGCGATCGAGGTTTCTTCCATAAACGAGGTTGTCCTCGGAAGGAAGATAAAGTCGGTTCCCATTTCGGTATCGCAAGCCCAGTTAGAGCAAGGAGCAAAGGTATGTGTAGCTGGAGAGATATTCTTCGTAGATCACCGAATTCTCGGATCTAAGCGTTTCGAAAAACTTGTCTTCTACATAACCGACAAGAGCGACTCACTCACATGCGTTTTAAAAGGGAAGCGCGTGAAAGAGATAAATGGTACCCTAAAAGCCGGCATGCATGTCGTTGTGGAAGGACGCGTAACCTACGATGAATACCTAAAAGAAATGGTGATCGAACCCTCAAAGATAAACGTTTACACTCCCAAGCAACGCACCGATACCGCCCCACTCAAGCGCGTGGAACTCCATGCTCATACCAAAATGAGTGCCATGGATGGCGTGGTAGATGCGGCACAGCTTGTTGAACGTGTTGCCGAGTGGGGTCATGATGCATTAGCAATAACCGATCACGGTGTGGTCCAAGCTATTCCCGAATTTTACAAGATCGCAAAAAGATATGGAATAAAACCTATTTTCGGCATGGAAGCATACCTTGTTGATGACATCGAGCCCTTTGTGAAGGTTGGACAGACTGATGCCGAGCTTTCCGATCTGCTTTTTGTGGCCTTCGATTTCGAAACCACGGGCCTCGACCCACGGAACGACGAAATTGTCGAGATCGGTGCGGTAAAGATAAAAGGCGATCAGGTGATCGACGAATTCCATACTCTCGTCAAGCCTAAGCAAAGGATGAGCCGCAAGAGCGCAGAGATAACGGGGATCTCGCATGAAATGCTGGAAAACGCTCCAAACATAGAGGAAGTTCTACCGAGCTTTTTGGAGTTCATATCCAACAGCGTTTTAGTGGCCCATAACGCGAAATTCGATTATTCTTTCCTGCGGATGGCTGTCAAGAACGTCCTTGGTAAAAATTGGGAAGTTGCTTACATCGATACCCTCGGGATGGCAAAGGCTCTTCTAGATATAAAGGGTTACTCCCTTGCTAAAGTTGCCAAAGCCCTCAAAATTAGCGGCTTCAAACATCATCGTGCTTTGGACGACGCACGAGCAGTTGGGCAGATCTTCACGAAGTTGATCGCAAAGGCTCGAAAGCGTGGGATGAAAAAACTCCGCGATCTGGAACAACTCACAGTGGAGATAGACCACAGAAGGATAAAACCGTATCACGCAACGATCATCGCCAGAAATCGTACAGGGCTCAGAAACCTTTACAAGCTGGTGACAGCATCCCACACTCAGTACTATTACAGTAAGCCCAGGGTTCCCAAGAGCTTCCTGAACGCTCACAGAGAAGGGTTACTCGTTGGAAGCGCTTGTATGTCAGGTGAGCTCCTCGCCAACTATCTTGATGGAGAAACCGAAGAAGAACTGACGGAGCGCGCCAAAGAGTATGACTTTATCGAAATCATGCCATTGGATGTCAGTTCTGGTGAAGAAGTGAAAGGTGTTACTCGAGAAAAATTGGCGGAGGCTTACAAAACTCTCTACAAAATAGGCAAGCGCTTGAACATTCCCGTAGTCATGACCGGTGATGTCCACTTTCTGGATCCGGAAGATGTCAAAGTTAGAGCCGCTCTCATGGCAGGTCAAGAAAGGGACGACTTTCTCAATCAACCAGCACTGTACCTTAGGACCACCGATGAGATGATGGAAGCAGCCATGGAAATCTTTCAGGACGAAAAAGTGGCCAAAGAAGTTGTCGTTACCAATACCCGTACATTGGCTGAAAGGATAGAAGAGATAGAACCTTTAGAAGGCAAGCTCCATCCCCCCATCGTGGAGGGAGTGGATGAAGAGATCATAAAGATAACCTGGGAAAGAACGAAAGAGCGGTATGGAGACCCCCTACCAGAACTAATAGAAAAGCGCATCAAGAGAGAGTTGGAAGCGATCATTGGCCATGGATACGCTGTGCTTTACTACATCGCCATGAAACTGGTAGAAAACTCGCTGTCCAACGGTTATGTTGTAGGATCCAGAGGGTCGGTAGGTTCTTCGCTTGTAGCCACAATGCTCGGTATCACCGAGGTAAATCCACTCCCTCCGCACTATGTCTGCCCAAAATGTACGTACACCGAATTTGTGATCGACGGGAGCGTGGATTGTGGTTACGATTTGCCGGATAAAATCTGTCCACGCTGTGGTGAAAAGTTGGAAAAGGATGGCCACGACATTCTCTTCGAAACCTTCATGGGATTCGAGGGCGACAAGGTACCAGATATAGACCTGAATTTCTCCGGTGAATTTCAAAGCGCTGCACACCGGTATATTGAAGAACTCTTTGGGAGCGACCATGTTTTCAGAGCCGGTACAATAAGTACTATCGCCGAGAGAACCGCCTATGGGTTTGTCAAACGCTTCGCTTCTCAATTGGACAAAGAAGTGAGACGAGCGGAAATTGAACGGCTTGTCAAAGCTGTAACCGGCGTTAAGAGAACCACGGGTCAACACCCCGGGGGGCTTATGATCATTCCCAAGGATCGAGACGTTCACGATTTCACGCCAGTACAGTATCCGGCTAACGACACTTCTGCCGGTGTTTTTACCACTCATTTCGCATACGAGTATATCCACGACGATCTCGTCAAGATCGACGCACTGGGACACGACGATCCCACCATGATCAAAACCCTCAAAGATCTCACAGGTGTAGACCCCATGACCATACCCATGGACGATGTCAAAACTTTGAAGCTCTTCTCTTCCGTGGAGCCTTTGAAATTGAAGAAGAATCGGTTAAAGCTGAAAGTAGGAACCCTCGGTATACCAGAATTTGGCACGCAGTTCGTCAGAAGAATGCTTGAGGAAACGCGGCCTCAAACCTTCGCTGATCTTGTGCGTATATCCGGTCTTTCCCATGGAACGGATGTTTGGAACAACAACGCTCGTGACTGGATCATTTCAAAAGTGGCTACCTTGCGCGAAGTGATCACTTGTCGTGATGATATCATGAATGATCTCATACACAAGGGAATGGATCCAAAAGAAGCCTTTAAGATCATGGAATCGGTGAGAAAGGGGAAAGGGTTGACAACAGAGCAGGAAGAAAAGATGCACGCACTGGGAGTTCCCAACTGGTTCGTGGAGTCCTGTAAACGCATAAAATATCTCTTCCCCAAAGCTCACGCCACTGCTTACGTGTCCATGGCATTCCGCATTGCTTACTTTAAGGTACACTACCCGTTGGCTTTTTACTGTGCTTATTTTACCGTTAAGGGTGACGAGTTCGATCCAGCTGTGATCCTTCGTGGGCCGGAAGCAATAGAAGAGGAACTCCGAACACTGAAGGAGCAGAACTCCAAAAACGCCAAAGAGAAGAATCGTGAGGCCATCCTAGAAATTGCGCTGGAGGCTTATGATCGTGGCATTGAATTTCTTCCGGTGGATCTGGAAAAGAGCGACGCATCAAGGTTTCTAATAGAAGATGGCAAGCTCCGAATACCTTTCAGCAAGCTTCCCGGATTGGGAGTAAGAGCGGCAGAATCTATTGTAGCAGCTCGTATGGAGAAACCTTTTGTTTCCTTGGAAGACCTCGCAACCAGAGCAAAGATAAACAGAGCACAGATCGAGATACTTCAAAAGTTCGGCGTGCTCAAAGAGTTACCCGAAACATCACAAATCACACTCTTTTAGAAGATCTCCCAGAGCTGTTCTAATTCCAGCGCCTTTTTCCAACGTTTCACCTTTTCACAGTCGAGCTTTACCAGTCTCGGAAATCCTTTCGGCTCGAAAGGCTTTGCAACGAAATCGCCTGGTCACAACTTTTTTCCTGTTGGATGTTCTGCTCCAGGCTACACAGTGCAAACCTCGCAAGTGCCAAGTTTTGCGTCAACATCGGCGATCTCGTGTTGCCCTTGTCCCCACACTTCGACCTTATACGACTTCTCGTACTCTCTGCTTGATAGTGTACAATAATTGCTGTAAAAACGGGAAAAGGCCCTGTGTCCCTGTAAAATGGGAAAAACACACCACACCAAAGGAGGGATACAGGACCATGAAAAAACATCTTCATCTTCCTGGAGAGATTATACTCCAGTTTCTCCAGGATAACGAAGAGGGAATGAGACAGAATCTAACATGGTTTCTAAACATCATCAT
>QNAP01000120.1 GCA_003641795.1 Thermotogae bacterium
ATCATGTACTACGCCAAGGCACAGTACGCCTTCGAAGACCTCGGCAACGAAGAATGGTGGGCTACTTACGAAAGCTACAACGGTTTCAAGCGCTGGGGCATCGGTATGGCGCAGCCTTCCTACCCCTGGCCGGAATACCAGCACGAGCTCGGTGGAGCGAGGGTTTACTACGTCACCAAGAAATACTGGGAGACCACCGTCAAGAAATACCTCTCCGATTACATCGGAACCGAGCTCAAACGCCCCGTTCCTGAGGAGCTGCTCAAGAAAAACGAAAAGCTCATCATTCCCGACACACCCCCCGCAGTGTGATCGGAAATCAGCTCAACACAAAGAAGAAGGGCTCCTCAAGGAGCCCTTCTTCTTTGTCACCCGCTCACCACTTTGGCATCAACCATGCCACCACGGTACCTATCAAAAACCCCACGAAAACCTCCCTCAAATTGTGACCGATCTCCGATCGGTGGTTAGTTCCAAGCTTCTCGTTAACGGTGAGGGCAAGCCTTTCAACGGTACCTCTGAGTCTTACAGCGTCGGTGACAACCACCACGAAGAATATTCCCGCTATGGCGAAAGCGACCGAATCGAACCCGGTAATCCTTCCCACCATCCACGCCAAGCCCGTCACGGTAGCTGTGTGAGCGCTTGGCATGCCTCCATAAGAAAGCATGCGCTTGGGACTCTTGTATATGACCATCTTTACGATCTGAGCCACAAGCCACGAGAGAAAGGCTGACCACAGCGCCGGGTTCTTGAAAAGATCCAGCACTTGCACAAACCTTACCCCCATCAATGGTCGCTCTTGCTGGTGAAGCTGAACTCATGAACTTTGACGTAAGGAGCCACCACGGAGAGGCCGTACTCCGAAGCCACCGTCTTCGTCTCCCTCGAGACCATCTCCAGATTCTTCAGCAGGTCGAAGAATCCGAAGTTGAATCTCATGTTCTTTATAGGCTTTGTCAGCTCTCCACCTTCTATCAAGAAGGTGCCATCCCTGGTCATGCCCGTGATCACAAGCTCCATGGGATCTACCACGTTGGTGTAGTGAAATCGGGTGATGTATATGCCCCGATCCACCGAGTTAATCATCTCTTCCACAGAAACTTCACCGGGCTCGAAGACGAGGTTGATCGGAAAAGAATCCTCCAACGAAGTGAACATGAAGGAGTGCCCCGTTGGCTCCTTACCATATTTGAGCGCAGCGCCATGCGAATAGGTAAGCCGAGCGAAGTTCCCATCCTCTATCAGCGAAAAACGATGGCGAGGATGGCCGAAAAAGTCGAAGGGCACGGGTACGATACCCTCA
Organism: Thermotogae bacterium; assembly: GCA_003641795.1. Classification (GTDB taxonomy): domain Bacteria; phylum Thermotogota; class Thermotogae; order UBA12178; family UBA12178; genus UBA12178. The sequence goes on from QNAP01000120.1 coordinate 1,307, forward strand.
TAAGCTGGATCGTCCGCAACGGTTATCGGAAGCTGACTGACCCTCTTCCCCAGATACTTTACCGAGGGACCCGTCTTCTCCTCGTGAGCTCTACCGTTACAAGCGACCCACCCGAAGAAGCCGAGCGCATCGGCAACGGCGTCTGGTGAGAGAATCACTGTGTATTTGCCCGGGTCTATCTCCACAGGGTTTTGAGCATTCAAAGCTGTGGAAACAGCGGATTCTGCCAGATCCTCGAAGCTCGTCTCGTTCATAGAGATTCCAGCCCAACCGGCGTAACCGCTTCCATCGTTCTTGCTCACCACCAAGTTCAGATTGGCAAAGCTACCGAGGTGGTAGAGGAAGTTTCCGTTGGAGCTCATCACCGAGAATTCCTCTTCTCCTGTGGAGAAGTATCCAAAAGCGTCGGCACTCTCTTTTTCAGCCCTTTCGACAAACCCTTTCACCACCCGCGCTCTCACGTTAGGATCGGCCTTGGCAGTCTCCTCATCGTAGGCCGCATACGATGGCACCATCTTGGGCAAGGGAAACTTGAACTGATACTCCATGGGTTTGGAAACTGCGAGCACTTCCTTCAGCCTTTCGAAGGCTTCCTCAACTCCGTCTTCGTCGAATCGCTCCGTACTCACCACGGCGAGCTTGTTATCCTTCAAGCCAAGGATGCTTAGTGTAGTACGTTCGACGCTCACATTTTGATGGATCACGTTGTTGGCAAACCTTGTCAGTGCATGCCTTGCACTTCTTACCACAGCCATGTACTCAATGCCCATGGCAGAAGAATAGATGCTGAGATATCTCGAGACCCCACGGTAAAATTCTTCTCCCCTCATGACTTGACACCTACCCTGACCTTTCTGAATCGAGCCGGTGAGGTGCCATGGCCCACGTGCATGATCTGCATAGGCTGACCTTTACCACAATTCATCACTCCCCAAACATGCCAGAGCGATTCGTCGCCCACGGCATCGCACTTGGCCCAAAATTCTGGAGTCTTACCCCAGTATACGAAGTTCTTGTAGAGCTTGCCAAGCTTACCGTTCTTTATCTCGTAGGCCACCTCGGTGGCGAACTGAAAGTTCACCCTTTTATCGTCGATAGACCAGCTCTTGTTGGTGTCGATGTAGAATCCTTCCTCGACCCCGCCAATGAGTTCTTCAAAACTGGCAGTACCCGGAAGCAGGTTTATGTTGGTCATCCTTATCAAGGGAATGGACCACCAACCGTGCGCCCGCGCCGCACCGTTGCTGACAAGTCCGAGCTTCGCCGCCGTTTCGCGGGACATAAGATACCCGACCAAGATCCCATCTTTGACGATGAAGCTCCTCTGCGCCTTCACGCCCTCGTCGTCGTATCCAAAGGTTCCCAGCCCACCGGGAATCGTGGCATCTGCCGTTATGTTCACGATAGGACTTCCATAGCGGAACGTCCCTATCTTTTCGGGAGTCATGAAACTTCCTCCAGCGAAGCTGATCTCGTATCCCATCACCCTGTCGAGCTCGGCAGGATGCCCACAGGACTCATGTATCTGAAGTGCCATCTGCGAACCACCTATCACCAGATCGTACTCACCCGAAGGTGCCACTTCGGCGTAGAGCAGATCCTTCGCTTCTCCCGCAGTCTTCTCAGCGTTTTCCAAAAGCTTCATCTCTTCTATGAACTCCCAGCCTCGAGCGGCACTATCTCCCTCCAATCCCGCTGGGTACGACCTCATTTGGTAGTCGCCATTCCCCACAGCGTGCGCTCTTATAGCACCACCACTCACGATGATCTCCTGATCTATTTCTGCCCCCTCGCTGGAGAGGAAAAGCTTTTTGATCTTTCTAAACCTCAGCTCCCCTTCAGCACGTACTATCTCAGATACCTTCTTCATGATCCGCGTCGCTTCAACGAGCAATTCCACCTTTTTCCCTCTGTCCACGGAGAAGGGATCCACTGCTACCTCTGCTCTGTACGTATCTTTATAAGGCTTCTCACTGGAGAGTTCCACCCTCTCTTTTTTCAGCGTGGCGGACACTTTGGCTATTTCCAAAGCATCCTTAGCTGCCTTCAGCAAAGCATCCTTAGAGAGTCTGTTGGTGGCTGAAAATCCCCACGCTCCATCGTAGAGCACCTTGATCCCCACTCCTTGGGTCTGCTCGATGGAATAACCCTTCACTACGGCGTTTTCAACCGTGATCTCTTCCTCATCGATGGACTCGAAGCGTACGTCGAAGTACTCCGCCTTTGACCCCTCCAAAAAATCCAGCGCTTCCTTCAACCTATCCCTCATCTTTTCTCACCTTCATTCAGCTCATTCTTCTAACAATCTCCGAAATAAGCTCGCTCAGCGTTCTTCCGCCTCTTTCAGCCGCTTCCAGCACTTCTTCTGCCGTGAGGGGCTTCAAGCCCTCTTCCGGCACGCAGCGGTCGGTGATCACGGAAAAGCCCAGCACCTTCATGCCCCCGTGTTTTGCCGCGATGACTTCCGGCACGGTCGACATACCTACGGCATCAGCTCCAAGAAGACGGAACATCCTGTACTCGGCCGCCGTTTCAAAGCTCGGCCCGCTCACAGCCACGTACACACCCTTGTAAAGAGGCAACCCCAGATCGTGAGCAACCTCAACGGCGAGTTCGTATAGTGCCACATCGTACGGCTCGCTCATATCCGGAAACCTTGGCCCCCAAGCGTCCACATTGGGCCCAATGAGCGGATTGTCTCCCATGAAGTTGATGTGATCCGTGATCACCATGGGTTTGCCCACCTCGAAGTCTGGATTGAGACCCCCAGCAGCGTTGGTAAGCACGAGCATTTCCACACCCAAAAGCTGGAAGACACGGATGGGGAAGACGACTTCTCTCATAGAGTATCCTTCATAGTAGTGGAAACGGCCGCTCATGAGAATCACATGCTTGCCGTTGAGCTCACCGAAAACCAACTCACCCTTGTGCCCAGGCGCGGTGGAGATGGGAAAGCCCGGAATCTCAGAGTAAGGAACGGTCAAAGTACCCTCGAGAACTTCCGCCAACCCTCCAAGGCCGCTCCCCAAAACGATGGCTATCTCGGGCCTTGCAGGAATCTTCGCTTTCAGAAAATCACTGGCACTTTCGACCCTTTTGACGTATTCTTCAATGCCCATCTTCGACCTCCTTCCATCAACGCGAATCCAAACAAATTCTATCACAGCGCCGAGTGAATCACCCAATATTTTCCATCGTCCCTGGTGACCCCTTTCTTCGCACTGGTATAATGAATGTGCGAAGAACAAAATCGATCGAAAGGGTGGTTCGACAATAACGGTCAAAAGCGTGGAGAACGTTCCCGACTGCTTCGATGCAATTATCCAAAAGATCGTTGAGAAGCTGGAGCCCGAGCGGATAATCCTTTTTGGATCGAGAGCGAAAGGTACAAACAGAAAAGGATCGGATATAGATCTGGCAGTGGTAGGCGGAAAAACGCTAACTTTCAGAGAACTCAGACACCTGAAAGAAGAACTGGACACCCTTGGTGGCTTGTATTCGGTGGATCTCGTGCTTTTTGAAAAAGTGGATGAAAAATTGAAGAAATCAATCCTTGACACAGGAGTTGATATTTATGAGAAAAATCGACCTGATCATCACTCTGGAAAAACTTGAAAAGGCTTTCAAGAGGTTGGAAGAAGCGATAGATAAGACGAAAGACGATCTGGACAGAGACGGGACCATCCAGCGTTTTGAATTCACCTTCGAACAACTGTGGAAAACCCTAAAAAACACCCTCGAATACCTGGGAACACCGTGCCACAGTCCGCGAGATTGTATCAAAAAGGCTTTCAAAAGTGACCTTGTCCCTGACGATGAAATCCTCTTGGACATGCTCGAAGATCGAAATAGCTCTTCACATATATACGACGAATCCACAGCTCTTGAAATCTTCGAAAGGATACGATCGGCTTATCTGGATTCAATCAGAAGAGTTGTAGAATCACTGAAAAAGAATCTAAACCTTGATTAAGAAGTCACCTTCGGAGGCCCCAACCTCTTTAGGTTGAAGCAGGACGCTGGACCCTCGCCTGTATTGTTCAATACTCAATTCCACACCACATAATACTTGTCTTACACAACACCGAAGCGAGCATTTTCCCTTCCCTCATTCCAGAATCCCTCACGATCACACGGCCTCACGAGCGCCGAGTGAGCATCTTCTACCCTCCCCCTTGATTTCACATTGCAGAATGCTTGTCTTGCGAAGCGCCGATGCGAGCACTCGTACAAACGGGCACCGAGCTACACGGATGTAGCGAACGCTTTTTCTCCCCCCACTCCAGAATCCCACACGATCACACAGCATCACGAGCGCCGAGTGA
>QNAP01000121.1 GCA_003641795.1 Thermotogae bacterium
GTCCAATCTGGAGACGCAGATTTAGCGGTGAACGTGCCCGCGGCTCTACTTTCCAAGCTCGAGAAAGATCCCAGAGTTGACGTAGTCAGCACGCCCACGCTGAGGGTGATCTTCCTTGGTCTGCACCTGAAACGGAAACCGTTCGATGACATCCGCGTACGGAAAGCTCTCAATTACGCTGTCGATAAAGAAACCCTCTGTAAAACCATCTTGAGAGGACTCGCCGTTCCACTCGATTCACCTATATCTCGTTACACCTGGGGCTATGCTTCCGTGGGAGGATACCCATACAATCCTGAAAAAGCCAAGGAATTGCTCAAGGAAGCAGGTTATCCTAATGGATTCGAGATGGAAATTCTCACGCCAAAGGGCCGCTATCCTCAGGATTACGAGACAGCCGTAGCGATACAGTCGATGCTGGAAAAGGTCGGTATTAAAGTCAAAGTTGTGACAACGGACTGGCCCAGTTATGTCGCTCGAGTGCTGAAGACGGAGAATTACGATGCTCACCTGCTTGGTTGGTCACCTTCAACAGGTGAAGCCTTTTGGGCCATTCAACCTATGCTTGGTACGGGAGGTGTCTACAACAGAAGCTTTTACTCCAATCCCAAAGTTGATCAACTCTTGGAAGATGCAAAGCGGGAACCGGATACAAAGAGACAACTGGAATTGCTTGCCGAAGTGCAGAAGAGCATAATGGATGATGCACCGTGGGTTTTTCTTTATAACGTCTATCAGGTTTATGCCAAGAACTCTGAATTGAAAGGCGAACAAGCGATTCCCACGGAGCTCATCGTTTTGAACGACGCTTATTTCGAAGAGTAGGATCGAACACTTCTCACCTTCGGGGAGGTCGCGCCTCCCCGTGGCTTGTGGAGGTGCAAAGTGGGAAAGCTGATTCTCATGCGGGTATTGTTGCTTATACCGGTACTCTTAGGTGTTTCGATTTTCATATTCCTTCTCATGCGCTTGATACCTGGTGATCCCGCGATTATCATTGCTGGCGAGAATGCCACACCGGAGATGCTGCAACAAATTAGGGAAGAATTCGCTTTAGATAAGCCCTTGGCGATCCAGTACGTGACGTTCATGAAGAATCTGTTAAGTGGAAAGGTAGTCTCCATAAAGACCAGACGTCCCGTCTTCGAAGAGCTCTTCCCCAGATTTCTCAACACCATTCACTTGACACTCTTCAGCATGGCCATAGCAATCCCGCTAGGAATAACGCTTGGCATTCTGGCAGCTGCTCACAGGAATTCTCTATTGGACAACTTCGTAATGGTGCTGGCCCTCTTAGGGGTTTCCATGCCCGTTTTCTGGCTTGGGATCATCTTGATACTCGTCTTCGCTGTCCAACTTGGATGGTTGCCTTCAGGTGGAAAAGAGGGGTTTGCGAATCTAATCCTTCCCTCCCTTACCATCGCCTTTGCTCTCACCTCGATGATCGCTCGAATGGCAAGGGCTATGATGGTGGAAACGCTCTCAAAGGAATACATTCGAACCGCGGTGGCTTATGGACTGCCACGGAGGAAAGTGGTTTACAAATATGCACTAAAAAACGTGATGATTCCTATTGTGACAGTGATAGGTCTTCAATTTGGTTATCTTCTGGGGGGTGCCGTGTTAACCGAATCGGTCTTCGGTTGGCCCGGTATAGGGAGATACATCGTAGATGGTATTTTCTCACGTGATTACAGCGTTGTACAAGTAGGTATCATGTTTCTCTCCATGGTGTTCGTGCTGGTAAACCTCGGTGTTGATGTTCTTTACATGCTCATAGACCCGAAGGTTCGAAGGGATGTGAGCAAAGCGTGAAAAATTGGTTTTGCTCTGTACGGATAATATACCGGAGACTGAGAAAAAACAGACTTGCGGTGGTGGGCTTTTGGATCATCGTGGCGTTTATATTTACGGCGCTCTTTGCACCTTGGATTGCTCCCTATGACCCCAGCGAGCAGGATTTGCTTGCCAGTCTTGAAGGTCCGTCTGTGGCACATCCCATGGGGGTGGACTTTTTCGGCCGGGATATTCTCAGTCGCGTGATATGGGGAACCAGAGTCTCTCTCACAATAGCGCTGATGGCAGTGGCTATTTCAGCGATCGTTGGAGCGCTTTTGGGATCGTTAGCGGGCTTTTACGGTGGTATTTTAGACGAGGTGATCATGCGCATCATGGATGTCTTCTTGGCCATTCCAAGCATCTTGCTTGCCATTGCTATCGTCGCCGCGCTTGGACCGAGGACGTCAAACCTCGTCTTCGCGGTTTCGCTTTCTACAATCCCAGAGTTTGCAAGAATCGCGCGAAGTGCCGTGCTGGTTGAAAGAAGTAAAGAGTACATCGAAGCAGCGCGTGCGATAGGTGAAAGCAGGCTATCCATGCTTTTCCGCTACGCTTTGCCGAATTCCCTGATTCCCATGGTAGTCCAGGCGAGTTTGCGCATGGCCACAGCGATTTTGAGCGTTTCAGGGCTTGGTTTTTTGGGGCTCGGCGTTCAGCCTCCGACGCCCGAATGGGGGACCGATCTTAGTTTAGCTCGCACCTATCTGGAGATCGCACCGCACGCGGGTATCTTCCCCGGAATCGCCATATTCCTTTCGGTTATAGGTTTCAATTTCCTCGGGGATGGTTTGAACGAAGCCCTGAATCCACGACTTAAGGATAGGTGAGCAGCGTGAGTGCAAAAGTGCTTGAGATAAAGGACCTTCAAGTGAGGTTTGACACGGAAGATGGTGTGGTGAAAGCAGTAGAAGATGTGAACCTCGATCTCTTCTCTGGTGAAATGTTAGGGGTGGTTGGAGAAACAGGCTGTGGTAAATCTGTCACTCTACAGAGTGTACTCAGATTGCTACCTACACCGCCGACACGCATCACCAGAGGTCAGATCCTCTTCCATGGAGAAAATTTACTCGATGTATCAGAAGAAAGAATGAACGAGATTCGAGGTGGAAAGATAGCCATGATTTTCCAAGAGCCTATGACCTCCTTGAATCCGGTTTTCACTATCGGAGAGCAGATGAGAGACGTGATCGAGCAACATCGGAGGGTCGGGAAAAGGAAGGCGAATTCCATAGCAATCAGAGCTTTGATAGAAGTGGGATTGGAAGATGCTGAGGTGGTGTTATCCAAATATCCTCACGAACTTTCTGGGGGACAAAGACAGAGAGTCATGATCGCCATGGCGCTCTCCTGTCAACCGGAGATCTTGATCGCGGACGAGCCTACGACTGCCCTTGATGTTTCCATACAGGCACAGATCCTCGCGATAATAAAGCACCTGCGGCAAACCCACAACATGTCCGTACTCCTTGTCACTCACAATCTCGGTGTGGTAGCACAAACCTGCGACCGTGTAGCGGTGATGTACGCAGGATATGTGGTGGAAAAAGGCGAGAAATTTGGTGTTTTGAAAGCTCCTCTTCACCCTTATACTCGAGGACTTTTGGAATCGATCCCACGTTCGAGAAAGGTCAGAGAACTGCGATCGATTCCGGGAAGTGTTCCCAACTTGATAGATCCTCCAGAAGGCTGTCGATTCCATCCGAGATGTTCATTTGCTACCGAGGTGTGTAAGCGTGAGGTTCCTATACTCGAAGAAGCCAAACCAGGCCACTTCGTGGCTTGCCATCACTGGAGGAGGCTGGGCTATTGAATCCGATAGTGCAGGTGGAAGATCTTAAGAAGGTTTTTAGGACCCAAAACTTTGGAAGGGTGTCCAAAATCACTGCCGTGGAGGGTGTCAGTTTCACGATTCAACGAGGTGAAACGCTGGGGCTCATAGGCGAATCTGGTTCCGGAAAGACCACCGTAGGTCGCATGATCGTCAAACTTTTGAACCCCAGTTCCGGACATATCAAACTCGACGGCCACGATGTAACTCACCTCAATGAAAAGGCGTTCAAACCGTTTAGAAAGCGTTTCCAGATAGTCTTCCAAGATCCTTATTCTTCACTCAATCCCCGGATGACGGTGCTACAATTGCTTTCACGTCCTTTAAGTGTTTTTGGAATCGAGAAAGATCGCAAGAAGCAGAGGATGAAGGTGATAGAAGTTCTGCACGACGTTGGTCTCCACGAAGAGCATCTCAATCGCTATCCCCACGAGTTTTCGGGAGGCCAGCGGCAAAGAGTAGCCGTTGCCAGGGCTCTCATGACTAAACCTGAATTCATCGTTTTAGACGAGCCCACGTCAGCATTGGATGTCTCCGTACAAGCTCAGATACTCAATCTGTTGAGGCAGTTGAAAGCTGCGCATAACCTCACCTATCTTTTCATCTCTCATGACTTGGGTGTAATACACTACATGTGCGACAGGGTGCTTGTCATGTACATGGGTGAAATCGTAGAATCCGCTCCCACCGAAGAGCTTTTCACTTCTCCAGCTCATCCATACACACGGTTCTTAATGGAATCGATCCCGGATCCAGATCCTGAACTTACAAACGAGATCGATTATGTGAATAAGGTCAAAGCGCTTCAGTCTACATATGGGTGTAATTTTCTCTCACGCTGTGATCGTGCTCTTCCCAATTGCTTCGATAGACATCCAGAGCTTGTTAAACTTTCATCAAACCACCTTGTAAGGTGTCATAACCCTCTAAAGGAGGCGAGCGTATGGAAGAGAGATGGTTGAAACTTTGGGAGGATCTCGTGAATACACCCACTGGTCCAGATGTTAGTCTGGATGAAAAGCTGAACAACACGGCTTTCGTTGCAGAGCTGTTGGAATCCTACGGTTTCAAGATCCAGCGCCACCCAGCAGCGTACGTGGCGGTTAGGGGGAATCCTCCATACATAACATTGATAGGCCACCTCGACACCGTCTTCAAGCGTGGCGAAGAAGAAAAGCGTCCTTTCCGCGTGGAAGGGGGTCGCGCCTATGGTCCCGGGGTCCTTGATATGAAGGGAGGCATTGTCGTTCTTTTAGCGGTACTGGAAGGCTTTGATATGGACGGTATGTGTGTCATACTCAACGTTGACGAAGAGCTTGGCTCCACATCCAGCCGTCCTACCATTGACGAATACGCTGAGAAGACTGCCTACTGTCTTTCTTTTGAGCCGGGATTTCCAGATGGCTCCATTATAGGCGCCCGGAAGGGGGCCGCCTTCGGTAAAATCGTGGTGCACGGGAAAAAAGGGCACGGGTCAAGACTCTATGAAGGAGCAAACGCCATTGTTGAAGCTGCTCATAAGATCTCGTCCCTTTGGGCCATGAATCCAACGTTCAGATATCTCACTTTCAACCCAACGGTCATCGAGGGTGGAGTGAAAACCAATGTTACACCGGACCGTGTAGAAGTGATCATGGACGTACGTTTCTACGACGAATTGGAACTCCAGAAGCTTTTCGAAACCTTAGATAGTATTACCAGCGTTTCTTACATTCCAGCGACACGTACCGAGTACGAACTCGTGGTGAACAGAAACCCCATGAAGGAGTGCGAGAAGCTAACAGCTCTTGCGCGTTCTCGCGGTTTCAAGGCTATCTTGTCCCCAGGTGGAGGAGACGTCTCGTTCTTCGAAAAAGGGCTTGATGGCCTCGGAATGGACGGGGGAAATCTTCATTCTGAAGATGAATACGCCATCGTGTCTAGTTTTGAGAAGAAGGTGGATCTGGCAAGATA
>QNAP01000122.1 GCA_003641795.1 Thermotogae bacterium
CTTAGAATCTTAACACTTGGATTAAGCTTTAATTTTTTTAGAACTAACTTTAATCCAATATAGTATAGTCGTAGAAAAAACAGGCTTCCCAGAAAAGATATTACTGCGTGTTGATGCCTAAGTACCATCAGAGAGAAGATAAAAACTAAAGTAGGGAGAAAAAACAAAACTAAACTGGCAAACAAAAACTTTTCCTCTTTCACTCCTACTTCTATCTTATCTCCTACCCTTAAGGAAAGCTTATCAGGACGAGGTAAAATCAGAGTGTTTTCTCCGCAAGAAGAAAGGAAATTTAAGCGACAACGATTACACATAGATTTTTTTACAAATCTTATTTTAATCTTATTGGTATCTATCTTTACTATTTGAGCTACTTCTCGGTTAAGCATTTAACTCCTGAATACACTTAGTAGGGCACTTATTTTTTGCTTCTTCTAATATCTCTTCATTGGAAATTTGTTGATAATTTATATGAGAAAGATTATTCTGTAAATAAAAGGGGGAATCTTTTATCCTAACACATATCCCACAACCAATACAACCTCTCTCACATACAGTTTTTACGTAGCCTACTTTTTCCTCGTTATTACAAGCAACAAAGTAAATTTTCGATTCTCCCTGCCAAGGAACTAACTCAAAAAGATTACGAGGGCATACCTTAGCACACCTGCCACAGCCAATACACTTTTTGATATCTATAACCACTTTTCCTCTCTTAATACTAATTGCTCCTGCAGGACACACACTTACACAGTCTCCTAAACCAATACATCCGTATTTGCAATCTAAGCCTCCTAATGTTATATCAACAAAAGCACAACTGGTAGGACCGACATAGAATGAACTTACTTTTTTCTCATCTTTAGTTGCTCCACAATGAACTACTGCCTTTACTCTCTTAACTTCTTGGCTTTGAATACCTAAAAGTTGACTCACTTTTCTATTTACATCTTCTCCTCCAGGAATACAAGTAAAAGGTTTTCTCTCTGCTACTATTGCTTCGGCAAAATTTCGACAGCTGGAAAACCCACATGCTCCACAATTTATACCTGGAAGGATGTCTAATACTTTCTCTACCAAAGGATTGCTTTCTACTTTCAGGCGATGACTAAGATAGGCTAAAGTAACAGAAAAAGCTAATCCTAATCCTCCCATTACTGCTAAGCCTTTAATTATTATCTCATTCATAACTTAAGCTCTTATAAGCCCTGAAAATCCCATAAAACATAAAGCTAGCAGCCCTGCGGTAATAAGAGTAATAGGTGCTCCCCTAAATACTTTAGGAACCTCACAATAGTTAAGCTCCTCCCTTATCCCTGCCATAACCAAAAGAACTACAGTAAATCCTAATCCTGCAGAAAATCCATAAACAACCGCTTCTAAAAAATTATAATTTCTTGCTACCATAAAGAGAGCACATCCTAAAATAGCACAATTGGTAGTAATTAAAGGTAAATAAATTCCTAAAGCCTGATAAAGCGAGGGGGAATACTTTCTTACAAACATCTCTACTATTTGAACTAAGCTAGCAATGACCAAGATAAAGACTATATACTCTAAAAATACTAAATTAAGTTTCACTAGAATAAGATGATATATTAACCATGCTATACTAGAAGCAAAAGTCATTACAAAAATAACACTAAATCCCATTCCTATAGCTGAGGAAAGCCTACCAGAAACACCTAAGAATGGGCAGATTCCTAAAAAGTAGGTCAAGACAAAATTGTTAATAAGGACTGTAGAAATAAATATTAAAACTAATTCTTTCATTTTATTCTTTCTAATCTATTCATGATTGCTACCAGAGTACCTAATACCAAAAATGCTCCTGGGGGAAGAACCATAACTATTAAGGGATTAAAACTAGGGGGTAAAATCTTATATCCCAGAATAGTACCCTGACCTAAAATTTCTCTAACTGAGGCTAAAGTAACTAAACCCCAAAAAAAGCCTCCCCCCATCACCAAAGCATCCAGAAGAGCTAAACTTAATCTATTTTTAGAAGCGAATGCTTCACACCTTCCCAGGATAATGCAGTTGACGATAATTAGAGGTACATAAGGTCCTAAAGCTTTACTTATCTGGGGAAAATTTGCCTTTAAAAATATATCTACTATAGTAACAAAAGTAGCAATAATTATAGTATAAACAGCAATTCTAACTTGATGAGGCACCACCTTTCTTAATAGAGAAACTACCAACGAAGAAAAGAAAAGTACAAAGATTACTGCTAATCCCATAGATATTCCATTTAAAACAGTAGTAGTGACAGCTAGAGTAGGACACATACCCAAAAGCTGTCTAAATATAGGGTGATTTGTCCACAAACCTTCCTTAAAGATTCTACCTATCATTTTCTTCAATAAGATTCTTTAAATTTTGTATCCCTTTATTAAGGATACCGACCACTGCTCGGGAAGAGATAGTCGCAGAGGTAATAGCTTGAATCTGATTCTTCTTCTGAGGGAAGAATTTCACACATTCAACAGGAACGTTGGTCTTCAAATTCTTAAATTGGCTCTTAAAACTTTCCTCATTAATTCTTGAGCCTAAACCTGGCGTTTCCACATTCTCTATAATTTCTATCCCTAACAATCTCTCTATACTTTTATCAACAGCAAAAAGAATTTTAATTTTTCCTTGATAACCTTGACCTTGAGAAAGGTAAGCATAACCGATTAGCTCGTCCTTATCGTTAAAAAGCCAATAGATTGTTTCTTCATTTATACTTTTCTCCTCCACGTTTTTACAATCATCTGCGATTTGGTATATCGCACGATAGATATCTTTTTTCTGATTCTCTTTAATCTTTGCTTTTGCCGAATTAAATACAAAAGATAAAATAAATCCACAAATCAAGGAAATAAAAGTCAAAACAAAAATCACTCTTAGATTATATTTTAAACTATCTTTCATAACCAAAGGGTTTAGGGATAGTGTATCTATTTATGAGAGGAACCAAAGCGTTCATAAAAATGATAGAATACATCACACCCTCAGGCAATCCACTGAAGTAACGAATAATCATTATTAGTATACCACATCCCACACCAAAAATATACCTCCCTTTCTTGGTAACTGGAGTTGTAACTGGATCGGTAGCCATAAAGAAAGCACCTAAAAGAAGACCGCCACTAAAGATGTGAAATAAAGGAGAACCATTCAGAGGTTGGATAAAGTAAAAAATGGAAGAAATTATCACAGTAGTAAGAAGAAGAGTTAAAGGTATACGCCAATCAATCACCTTCCTTATCAGCAAATAAATACCTCCTATAATCAAAGCTAAAGCAGAAGTCTCTCCTAAGCTCCCTGGTACCGTACCTATAAATAAGTCTTTAAGGGGAGTAAGAATTTGGTCAAATTTCCTTAAAGCTAAAGGTGTTGCTTTGGTTATTGCATCTAAAGTAAAAGGGCTTATCCAGGTAGTCATCATCTTAGGATAAGCTGCTACAAGAAAAGCCCTTCCTATCAGGGCAGGGTTAAAAATATTTTGCCCTAACCCTCCAAATACTTGTTTACCTATAAAAATAGCAAATACACTCCCTAAGGTAGCCGCGTACCACTTCGTAGAAGGAGGTAAAACCAACGCTAGAAGGATCCCCGTTAATACAGCACTGCAATTTTTAACCTGGGAAGGTTTTCTCCTTATCCTCAGAATTATCTCTTCAGTTAAGAGACAACTAAGAGAGCAATTAAGAATTAAAAATAATGCTTTCTCTCTAAAAAGAATAATAGAAGCTAAAATAGCAGGGATTAAAGCGGTGATAACTTGACGCATAGCCCAATGAATACTTATTTTTGAACGTTGATGAGGAGCAACACTATCTATGAGTTCCATACAACTTACCTACCTTTATGTAGTGAACGATGGGAATTTTTGCTGGACAACCCCAACTACAACATCCACATTCAATACAATCTTTTATAAAAACTTCATCTAACTTTTCAAATTCCCCTCGTTTTACTCTTTTAACAAATTCTAAAGGTAAAAGGCCCATAGGACAGACATCCACACATCTTGCACAACGAATACATTCTTGTTCCGGCTCTTGGTCTATTCTATCTTGGGAAAGAAAAAGCACTCCAGTGGTAGTTTTAAGAATAGGGTAATCTAAACTATCCAAAGCAATACCCATCATTGGCCCTCCCAAAATTACTTTTCTAAGCTCTTTCTTAAATTGAAGGATACCTTGTTCAAAAAGTTCACTGATAAGAGTTCCTACCTTTACCCAAATATTTTTAGGATTAAAGAGACTGTCTCCTGCAAAAGTTACCAATCTCTCTATGAGAGGTTTAGAGTAATAGACTGCTTGATAAATAGAAAAGCAAGTGGCAACATTCTGAACTAAACACCCTACATCGAAAGGAAGCCCTCCTGAAGGAACTTTCCTCTTAGTCACCTTATAGATAAGTTGCTTTTCTCCTCCCTGAGGATAGCAAGATTTTAACACTACTATTTGAGGAGAAGGAAGGTCATACTTTTTGATACTTATAGAAGAATTAAATCTCTTTATCGCCTCAGGCTTATTCTCTTCTATACAGAAAAAAACTCTCTTTGGTTGTAATATTTTACAGATAATTTCTACTCCTCCAAATACCCCTTGAGTATTTTCTACCATCAATCGATAATCACAAGCTAAGTAAGGTTCGCATTCGCACCCATTGATAATTAAAGTATCAATCTTTTTAGGAGGGTTTAACTTTATATGAGTGGGAAATCCTGCTCCCCCCATTCCTACTATTCCTGCACTCTCTATAATCTGTAAAATCTTCTCTTTGTCCAAAAGAGAAGGGTCTTTTGTCCTAAAGTATTTCTTCTCCTCCTCTTGACACTCAATTGTAATACCTTTATATCTTTTTAATACAGGATGAGGAAAATACTCTATGGCTACAACCTTCCCTTTCTTAGGTGCATGGAGAGAACTTGAAACTTTTCCTTCTGGTTTAGCAATAAGCTCCCCTTCATCAACTAAGTTTCCTAAACTTACCAATTCTTTGGAAGGTTTGCCTATATGCTGGCTTAAAGGAAGATATACCTTTTTGGGATGTAAAAATTTCTCTGAAGGTAAATCATGTTGAGGCAACTTATATTCCTCTACTCTAATCATTGTCTTTAGGCTCATTAAGTAATCTAAAGGAGGAAAAAAAGAATATAATTATACCTACACTCACAATTATTGTAAAGGGAGAAAAAAATCCTGCTAAGTAAGAAGACAAAAACATAAAAGCTATAAATGCAAAATGCATCACTACTTCCAGAGAACTAAAAATTCTACCCCAAAAAATATTTTGACTTTCACTATGAATTAAAGCATTAATTCCCACCACAACAGGAGATGAAAATCCTCCTAGAAGAAAACAAGAAAAGAAAGCAAAAAGTTTAGAGGGGTGAAACTTCAGTACAGTAACAAATGATATTAAATAAATACTATTGATGAATAAAGATACATTTATTGATTTTTTAAAAGGGTACCTTTTACCTATCTTTCCATAAATTAAAGAACCCACA
>QNAP01000123.1 GCA_003641795.1 Thermotogae bacterium
CACGGTTTCGTCCCATATCTTATATTACAGTTAACTCATTCCGGCAGGTTTGGGAAATGCAAGAAAATTCTTTACCATGCTGCCATGTTAGATAAAGCTTCTCATGTGGACTCAGAAGCCCCCATCATGAGCGACGAAGAACTCGATTGGTTGAAAGGAGAATATCTCAAAGCGGCCAAATTGGCTAAAGAAGCTGGATTCGATGCAGTGGATGTGAAAGCTTGTCACAGATACTTGATTTCCGAAGCGCTTTCTGCACATACAAGAGAAGGAAAATATGGTGGAAGCTACGAAAACCGTACGAGAATGCTCAAAGATATTATCTCCTTGATAAAAGACAATGTGGATATTGACATCGCAGTTAGATTGAATGTTTACGATGCGATACCTTATCCCTATGGTTGGGGATGTGACGAAAACGGTGGATTGCTGGAAGAAGAACCGCGTAGGCTGGTACGTGAGTTGGAAGCACTTGGTGTTTCAACGATCAATGTGACCGCTTCCACTCCTTATATCTATCCCCATATAAACAGACCTTACGATGAATCCAAAGATTACCATCCTCCGGAACACCCGCTTAAGGGAGTATCGAGACTCCTGAAATTGGCGAAATTGGTGAGTGAAGAGACAAAAAATGTTCTTGTAGTGGGCACGGGGTACAGCTGGCTGAGGGAATTTGCACCTTACGTAGCAGCAGCAATGATAGAAAATGGATGGAGCCATCTTGTGGGCTTTGGAAGGCAAGCCTTCGCTTATCCTGACTTTGCGGGAGATATCCTTGAAAGAGGGCGGTTGGATCGAGAAAAGCTTTGCATAACGTGCAACAAATGTGCAGAGTTAAAGGCGGCTACGATGAATTGCGGGTGCGTTGTGAGGGACGCTCAGGTCTATGGCCCCATTTATAACGAGTTGCTCAGGAGGAGAAAAAGAGCATGAAAGTTTCTACGAACCAAATCCACGGCAAGAAGATAGATGTCTTTATCGTTGAATCAGTGGTTGTAGGATCTGGAGCCGCCGGTTTAAACGCAGCAGTCCAGCTGTCAAAACATGGAATAAAAGACGTTGCGTTGGTAACCGAAGGAATAACGAAGGGTACTTCCATAAACACTGGTTCAGACAAGCAAACCTATTACAAGCTCACACTAGCTGGAAGTACGCCAGATTCGGTAAGAGATATGGCCCAAACGCTTTTCAACGGTGGGTGTATGGACGGTGACATCGCACTCGTTGAAGCGGCTCTTTCTACGAGGGCATTCTTCCATTTGGTGGAGATAGGTGTTAACTTTCCCCACAACGCTTATGGAGAGTATGTAGGATACAAAACCGATCACGATCCAAGACAGCGGGCTACATCACTGGGTCCCTTAACTTCCAAAGTGATGTGCGAAAGACTTTATGAGGAAGCTAAACGTTACGCTGTACACATATTCGAGGGTTACCAGGTAATAGGAATACTAACGATGGAAGAAGATGGGAACAGAAGGACTGTAGGGTTGCTCGCTTTAAACTTGAATAACCTTTCAAATGCAGACAAACGTTACGTATTGTTCAATACGAGCAGTGTGGTATATGCAGCGGGAGGTCCCGCGGGTTTGTTCTTTGGGCACTCCGTTTATCCAGAAAGTCAACTAGGCTCAACAGGGATAGCGCTGGAAGCAGGAGCTGTTGGCCGTAACCTTACTGAATGGCAGTTTGGAATAGCATCCGTGGGTTTTCGATGGAATCTTTCAGGAACTTATCAGCAGGTGATACCCAGATACGTTTCTACCGATCAAAATGGCGGGGATGAGCGTGAATTCTTAAGTGAGTATTTTCTAGATCCAGGCAAGATGCTCACGGCAATTTTCTTGAAAGGTTATCAATGGCCATTCGATGCTAAGAAGGTGGAAAACTATGGTTCTTCCCTCATAGACCTCCTCGTTTACAACGAGACGGTAATAAAGGGGCGGAAAGTGTGGTTGGACTTCACTAAAAATCCGGAGTATGGTTCCAAAGATGGCGAACTTGACTTCTCCCTTCTATCCAAGGAAGCTTACACTTATTTGGAAAAATCCAAAGCGCTTTTTGGCACTCCCATAGACCGCCTCAAAAAGATGAATCCACCAGCAGTGGAAATATATCGAAAACATGGCATAGATCTTGAAAAAGATTATGTTGAGATCAAGGTATGTGCCCAGCATAACAATGGAGGCCTGAAAGGCAACATATGGTGGGAAAGCAACATAAAGCGATTTTTCCCCATAGGAGAAGTCAACGGCACCCACGGCGTTTATAGACCTGGGGGAAGTTCTTTGAACGCTGGCCAAGTGGGTGGAATAAGAGCAGCGCAGTATATTGCATCTCGCTATACTGATCCTCCTCTCCCATTAGGGAAGTTTTTAGAAGTAGTTGAAGATCAGGTTTTGGAAAAGTTGGAATTGGGTGAGAAGTTTTTGAGCACCTTGTCTGACAAGAGTAACGTTCAAAGCTTATACAGGGATCTTGGAGATAGAATGATACGTTCCTGTGGAATACTTAGAGACAGAGATTCTGCCAGAGTGGGGGCTGAAGATGCGTTGACCTCACTCAAAAACCTCCCGAATGCGATAAAGATCGCTTCAGTTTACGAACTCAAAGATGCGTTCAGACTCTATGACCTTCTTATAACCCAATACGTTTATTTAAAATCCGTGGAGAACTACATAGAAGCAGGAGGAGGTAGCAGAGGATCTTATCTCGTCCATGACCCAAGGGGTACGTTACCTCACGAGTCCTTACCCGCTGTCTTTAGACACAAACCTTGTCCCGCGAATTTCTTCAAGATAATCCAAGAGGTACAACTCGAAGAATCCAAATGCCAATTCAAGTGGAAAAAAATAAAACCTCTTCCAGAGAAGGAAGATTGGTTTGAAACAGTATGGGAGAGTTATAGAAAAGGCGTGATTTTTGGCTCCAAATAACAATCGATAAGACATGAGATACAGGAGGTGCGGTGATTGAAAGTTGTCACATTCGGAGAGCTCATGATGAGGTTAAGCCCTGAAGGGCACAGAAGAATACAACAAGCGGACCGTTTCGAAGTGCACTATGGTGGCGCGGAAGCCAACGTAGCTGCTTTCCTGGCACAGATGGGAGTTGATGCGTTCTTTGTGACGAAGGTTCCCGCCAATCCAGTTGGCGATGCCGTCATCTGGCATCTAAGAAAATTTGGAGTGAAAACGGACTGGGTTATTAAAGGAAAAGGAAGGTTGGGCATTTACTTTCTTGAGTTAGGTATGTCTCAAAGACCTAGCAAAGTAATATACGATCGCAAAGGGTCTGCAATATCTCTTGCGAATCTAGAGGATTTTCCATGGGAGGAGATTTTGGAAGAAGCAGATCATTTTCATTTCTCCGGTATAACCCCTGCATTAGGCGGAAAGCTTCCTGAAATAGTCGGAGAAGCCTTGAAAGTCGCGAAAGCGAAGAACGTGAGGGTGAGTTGCGACCTTAACTATCGAGCAAAGCTATGGACACCGGAAGAAGCGCGAAAAGTTATGGAACCATACATGGAATACGTTGACGTTCTCATAGCCAATGAAGAAGACATGGCCAAAGTTTTAAGCATTGAGATACAGGGACTAGATCTTAAAACTGGGAGGTTGAACAGAGAGAGCTACGTAAAAGCGGTAGAGGAGCTGGTTAACAGGCATGATTTTGAAGTGGTAGGAGTTACATTAAGAGAAAGCTATTCCGCTAATGTAAACGGTTGGTCAGCAATGCTGTGGGAAGGCGGAGAGGTCTACTTTTCAAAAAGATACGAGGTCCATATTGTAGACAGAGTAGGAGCAGGGGATGCTTTTGCAGGAGGTTTAATATATGGACTTTTGGCTGGTAAGAAGCCCCAGGAAAAGCTCGAATTTGCAGTGGCAGCATCGTGCATGAAGCACAGTATACCTGGAGATTTTTCAATCCTGACGAACGAAGAAATAGAAAAGCTGGCCTCAGGTACAACTTCTGGACGAGTAGAACGGTGAGTGGGCGGGAGGTGAACCCCCGTGGTCGTATCAAGAGCTATGGTGTTGGAAAAGTTTGCCCATCCCCTTGTGGAGAAGACGTTTCAAATTGGAGAAATTCCCGATGGCCATGTGCTTGTGAAGATTTTGGCATCGGGGGTTTGTGGTTCTGATGTTCATATATACAAAGGTGAGGATCCAAGAACTCCGTTACCAATTATCCTAGGCCATGAAAGTGTTGGAGAAATCGTTCATGTTTCCGGAGAAAAAGTAGATGTCAACGGCGAAAAAGTCTCCAAAGGGGATTGGATAACATGGAATCGTGGCATTGTCTGTAAAGAGTGCTATTGGTGTACCGTAGCAAGACAACCCCACCTGTGTCCCAATCGAAAGGTTTATGGAATAAATATATCTAGCAAGAACTATCCTTACCTCAGAGGTGGTTATGCAGAGCACATGGTTCTTCTGCCCGAAACTGAAGTGTTGAAGATTTCCAAAAGTGTGGATCCCGCTGTGATAGCTTTTGCGGGATGTTCTGGAGCCACAGCCGCCAACATCTTCGACTCTTTGAACAAACCTCTTTACGAAGAAACGGTGGTCATTCAGGGAGCAGGACCTCTTGGCCTTTACTCTGTGATCTTCGCTCGAGCCACAGGAGCAAAAAGAATTATCGTGATAAGCGGATCACCTCTCAGACTCAAGCTGGCAAAGGAAATCGGTGCTGATGTGGTGTTGAACAGACACACACTCAACCTTTCAGAAAGAAGGAAGCGCATTCTCGATCTTACTCACGGCAGGGGAGCAGATGTAGCCATAGAAGCTACAGGTAGTAGCGCCGCTGTCGTGGAAGGCTTAGAAGTGTTGAGACGTGGAGGAACTTACTTGATAGCGGGAGTAGCCGTACCACAGTCTCCCATACAAATCAAGGTTTACGAACACATAGTGAATAAAGGTATACACATCCAGGGAATTTGGGTCAGTGACACTACCCACGTAATTCAGGCCGTTTCGATTGCCCAAAGGTATCAAGATACTCTTCAAAAGATGATAACCCATCGTATGCCTCTTACAAAGGCAAATGAAGCGCTTGACCTCATGGAAAAACGCGAAGCTTTGAAGGTCATACTATTCCCAGATTAAACCTTATGATCAACTGATGCTCTTCTTTAGAGAAAGCGTCGCCATTCACGTTTACAACACGCCCAATATTCTCATCAACTCCACATAGTTCTGATACGCACGTTCGTATACAGGAATGAGTTCCGGATCAGGTTTCACAACCTTCCACTCAATCCAATTCTTTATGAATTCAGGTTTCTCAACCTCGCCCACCGCAAGTGCCGCTAAGAAGGCGTCGCCATAGGGCGCATCTAACGATGTGGGAAGTATCAACAACTCTCGATTTACCACAGCAGCTGTTATTTTCAACCAGAGCGGGTTGCGTGTTAAGCCTCCTACCACTCGAAGCTTTGGTTCCAGTTTGATTCCGATTTTCTCCGCTACATCCATGGAACTGTGTAATGAAAAAGCTATGGC
>QNAP01000124.1 GCA_003641795.1 Thermotogae bacterium
CGCGAAGATTCAGCGTCCTGCTTCAGCTTCGCTCTCATCCGCATCCGTGCGGCTTCGAGGTCGTTTTGTATGGATGCTCACTCGGCGCTCGTGAGGCTGGGTGATCGTGTGGGATTCTGAAATGGTGGGGAGAAGTGCTCGTTTCGGCGCTCCGCAAGACAAGCATTCTGCAATGTGAAATCAGAGAAGAAAACAAAGAAGGCCGTTCAGTGAGCGTGGATCGCCAGAATCTATCCCTACCTTTGCCATTGTTGAGTTGTCTACAGCGACTGTTGTTACCATCCAGTTCTGAATCAATACGAGATGCCGCATAGCTTCAATAAGATGGAAGATTTCAAGTTGTCCTTGTCGTAATAAGTCTTTCTTCTATCTCTGCCTTGTTTGTTAACGAAGTTAGAAGGCAAAAGCTTGTCCAATTGCTCAATGATCTTTACAATATCGCTTTTTGTAAGTTTCTGTGGAATCATTCATTGGTGCTTTCTTTCTTGTTTTGAGGTATTTCAATGGTACCGCCATTGAATGTGGGAGGCCCACTTTTTTGTGACACCCCACACGTCTTTTCTAAGAATTTTCTAAGCTCTTTGTAATATAATAACGGCGAAACTATACAAATTCTTGAGGAGGTGAGGTGAGAGTGAAGCGTTCTCTTGTTGTTTTGACTTTCCTCGTGGTGGCTGCGAGCGTTCTTGCCATTGTCAACCCTGGCTACATCAGTCCCGTGGTGAACGTGGTCAAGACAGCCGCGCCCGCGGTAGTGAAGATAGACGTCGTTAGAACCCAGAGAATCTCGTTTTTCGATCCATTCACTGATGAGTTCTTCAGGAAGTACTTCGGTGAAACCCCCTTCGGGTACGAACAGAAAGTGCCGGCGGTGGGTTCTGGTTTCATCTTCGACAAAACCGGATTCATTCTCACCAACGAGCACGTGGTACACAAAGCTGAGAAGATCACCGTCACTTTGCTGAACGGTGATACCTACGATGCAAAGTATGTGGGTGGAGATGAAGAGCTGGACATAGCAGTGATCAAGATCAATCCAAAAGGTGAACTTCCCGTTTTAGAGCTCGGTAATTCGGATACCGTGGAGATAGGTGAATGGGCCATAGCCATAGGTAATCCCTTGGGCTTGCAGCACACGGTGACATTGGGAGTGATAAGTGCTCTCAACAGGAATATTCCCAAACCAGATGGAAGCGGCTACTACACGGGGCTCATCCAAACAGACGCGGCGATAAACCCAGGCAACTCTGGTGGACCACTCCTTAACATTCATGGACAGGTGATCGGCATAAATACGGCTATAGTTAATCCTATGGAAGGTGTGAACCTTGGATTTGCCATTCCCATTAACACTGCCATGCGCTTCGTGGATTCGTTGATAGAGACAGGAAGAGCGGAAAAAGCGTACCTCGGTGTGTGGATGAGGACACTGACAGAAGATCTGGCCAAAGCTCTGGGCATCGAGTACGTGAGAGGTGTCATCGTGGTGGAAGTTATTGAAGGTTCTCCTGCTAAAGAGGCAGGTATCAAAGCCAACGACGTCATCATCGCCGTGAATGGTCAGAAGGTTGGGACCGCTGAAGAGCTCAAGGGAGTTATCAGGTCGTACCCGGCGGGATCGAGAGTGACGGTTACCGTGATGCGGGACGGTCAAAAGCTCGAAATACCCGTGATCCTTGGCTCTGGTGAGGAGAGCGAAGCGAAAAAGACTACAAGCAGTTTTGCGGGAATCAATGTTAGGGAGATCACGGCTGCAGATCGGGAAACGTATTCGATACCTAGCGAGGTTAAAGGTGTGATCGTTGAGGAAGTTGAACGCAATAGCCTTGGATCTATGCTCGGTGTGAGAAAAGGGGACGTAGTGACTACCATCTACGTAAACGGAAGGAAATACCAGATTTCAGGACTCGAGGATTGGCGAAAGGCTACCTCCAGTATAAATAAAGGTGATGCGGTGGCCTTACAGCTTTACAGAGAAGGTATGAGGTATTACGTAGAATTCAGGATGAAATGATCGAAACCTTTTGAATACTAAAAGGGGGCGAAATGCCCCCTTTTTCGGTATTGTAAAAATCTCGTGGCTAAATTTCGCTTCTTTAACGTATTGAGTTACACTTGCAGTGTCTGCTAAAATACTTGTGGAGGTTTTTCACGCCACTTGTTCCCTTTGGGAGATTGGAAAGATCGAACGGGAGTTTGACGGCAGATATTGTTGGGAGGAGGGAGTGACGGTGAAGAAGTACACAAAGAGTCACGAATGGGTGGAGGTTAATGGAAAGATAGCAGTGGTCGGTATATCGAACCATGCACAGGAAGAGTTAGGAGATGTGGTCTATGTTGACCTTCCCGAATCGGGCAAGGAAGTGAAGAAGGGCGATGTGCTGTGTACCATTGAGTCCGTTAAAGCGGCAGCGGACGTCTACAGTCCTGTCTCCGGTAAGGTCGTTGAGGTGAACGAAGAATTGGAAGGCAAACCCGAGCTTGTAAACGAGTCGCCTGAAGAGGCTGGTTGGTTGGTGAAGTTGGAGATACAGGATGAATCCGAGCTTTCTGACCTTATGGATGGAGAAGAGTACGAAAGATTCTGCGAATCAGAGGGATGATCCCCGCACCGAGCCAACGAGGGAGGGGGGGAATTGTGGCTCAATACGTGCCGCATACAGATGACGAAATAGCAAAGATGCTGGAAGAGATAGGTGTAAAGGATATCGAAGAACTCTATCAAGATGTGCCCGACCACCTCAGGTGTGAAAAGCTGGATTTGCCTGAAGGCCTCGATGAATTGAGCCTCAAACGTCACTTTTTTAATTTGGCCAGAAAGAACCATCCCTTGGAAGAATACATGGTTTTCAGAGGTGCGGGTGTTTACAACCACTACGTTCCCGAAGTTGTCAAACAACTGTCGATGAGATCGGGATTTCTGACCGCCTACACACCGTACCAGGCTGAGGTTTCGCAAGGGACGCTTCAGGTTATGTTCGAGTTTCAAACGATGGTCTGTGAGCTGACGGGGATGGATGTAGCGAACAGCTCCATGTACGACGGAGCCTCAGCTGTGGCAGAAGCCGTTTTGATGGCCTCGCGTTTGACGGACCGGTATCGTGCGTTGGCAGCGTCGTCGATTCATCCAGAATACCTGCAAGTAGTGCAGACGTACACCAGCGGTGTTGGAATAAACGTTGAAATGGTGGCTTACGATAAGGAAAGTGGACGTGTGGACATTAGAACGCTGAGAGAGAAGATCGACACTGGTGAGAAACCTTCTTGCCTTGTCGTAGGTTATCCCAACTTTTTCGGTGTGATCGAGGATTTAATGCTTGTGAGAGAGGTGCTTCCAAAAGATGTAATGATGGTGGTCGTTGTGAACCCCCTTGCTCTCGCACTTTTGGAGCCACCGGGTTCTTTTGGAGCTGACATCGTTGTGGGAGATGGTCAACCGTTGGGGATCCCTCCCAGGCTTGGTGGACCTTCCTTCGGCATCTTCGCTACACGGGAACGTTATGTGCGTCAAATGCCTGGTAGAATCGCGGGGATGACACAAGATCTCGAAGGAAAGCGGGGGTTTGTAATGGTCCTCCAGACGCGTGAACAGCATATCAGACGACACCGAGCCACGTCAAACATCTGCTCGAACCACACTCAAGCAGCGTTGATGGCTACAATCTACATGTCCTTGATGGGCAAGAGCGGGCTGCGCGAGGTGGCAAGACAGTGTTATGCCAAGGCTCATTATCTGGCAGAGAAGGTAGATCGTGTTGAAGGAATAAATCGGAGGTTTTCGGGTCCCTTTTTCAACGAGTTTGTCGCTTCAGTGGACGTGAATCCTGCGCATCTCGACGAATACCTCAAAGCCCATAAGATTCTCGGCCCGCTACCGCTGAGCAGATACTATCCTGAGCTGGTAGATTCGGTTCTTTTCTGCACTACCGAACTGAACACGGTCGACGAGATAACGTTTTTGGTCGGCCGTTTGGAGGCGGTGAGAAATGCTGATCTTTGAAAAGTCCCACGAAGGACGTTACGCCGTTCTTCTACCCGCTTTAGATGTACCGGAAATGGATCTCGATGTAGAAGATCATCTTGTCAGGAAGGCTTCGCCTGAACTACCTGAAGTCTCCGAGCTTCAGGTTGTCCGACACTACACGGAACTTTCGAGAAAGAACTACGCCGTGGATGTGGGATTCTATCCTCTTGGTTCTTGTACCATGAAGTACAACCCCAAGGTCAACGATGCGCTGGCGGAATTGGAACACTTTTCATACCTCCATCCATATCAGTGCGAGGAAGATATCCAAGGAGCGCTGGAATTGATGTACCATCTCCAGAGATTTCTCTGTGAGATAACTGGAATGGACGCTTTCAGTCTACAACCTGCTGCGGGAGCTCATGGAGAGCTGACAGGCATGCTGATCATTCGTAAGTACCATGACATTCACGGCAATGCCGAAAAGAAGAAGATTTTGGTACCCGATTCCGCACATGGTACCAACCCAGCATCCGCTACAATGGCGGGGTTCGAGGTAGTCGAGATAAAGTCCGGGCCAGACGGTCTTGTGGACATCGAAGACTTCAAGAAGCACTTGGACAACGAAGTGGCCGGTATCATGTTGACTAATCCTAACACGTTGGGACTTTTCGAAAAAGAAGTGGATAAGATCGTGGAACTCGTTCACGAGGTCGGGGGACTTGCTTACTACGACGGTGCCAATCTGAACGCCATTATGGGTATAACCAAGCCAGGTGATATGGGATTTGACATCGTACATCTGAATCTTCACAAGACATTTTCCACACCGCACGGAATGGGAGGCCCTGGTAGTGGGCCAGTGGGCGTTAAGGATTTCTTGAAGAATTACCTGCCGGTCCCAGTGATAGAGAAGCGGGATGACGGCAATTACACGTTAGAATACGATCTGAAGCATTCCATCGGCAAAGTGAGGAGCTTTTACGGTAATTTCACCGTTTTGGTGCGGGCGTACGCCTACATTGTGAGTATGGGAGCTGAAGGGCTGAAGAAAGTTTCACAAGTGGCGGTGCTCAACGCGAACTATCTGCGCAGAAAGCTGAGCGAGCGTTTCAAGGTAGCTTACGACGGACCTTGCAAGCATGAGTTTGTGCTGGATAACTATGAAGTGTGGAAGAAGTGGGGTGTGAAGACTCTCGACATGGCGAAGCGATTGCTCGATCTTGGATTTCACGCACCCACCATCTACTTCCCGCTGATAGTCAAAGAGGCGATGATGATTGAGCCCACCGAGACTGAGACGAAGGAAGATTTGGATCGTTTTGTCGAAGCAATGTTCCAAATACTCGATGAAGCCGAGCATAACCCTGAACTGCTGAAGAGTGCTCCCAAAACGACGCCTGTTTCACGGCTCGATGAAGTGAAGGCTTCTCGTCATCCAATTGTTCGTTGGAAGCGTGAGGAGGAGGAAATTTGAA
>QNAP01000125.1 GCA_003641795.1 Thermotogae bacterium
CATTCATTGGGATCAAGGTTAGCGAAGAAATCGTGGAAATGGTCGAGGAGTTGGTTTCCTCTCTTAAGAGGATGGGGTTCAGGGGCAATTGGGTTAGGCCAGAAAATGTGCACTTGACACTTTTCTTCCTCGGTGAACAGCCTGAAGAGCGGGTGGAACAATTGGCCCATCACCTCGGTAAGAGGTTAAGGGGCTTCCCTTCCTTTTCCTTCTCGGTGAAGGACATTGGAGCTTTCACACACCGAAGTGGGCAACCGCGTGTTCTCTGGTTAGGGGTGGAGGGACCCGAGTCTCTCTACAAACTCCATCAAGAAATACGAGCTGAATTGAAACAGCACCATTTTTCATTTGACGACAAACGTTTCAAACCTCATCTTACCATATGTCGTTTGAAGCAAGCACCTACCATGTGGAAAAAACTGATCGAAGGCGTCAAGATCGAAGAAAAACTCGTAGTGGTCAACGATGTGAGAATCTTCTCTTCATCCCTTACACCTGAAGGCCCCATCTATAAAGCCCTTTACATCTGTGATTTTGAAGGAGGATTGATCGTCAATGGCTGATACGGAGAAACTGGATAAGGCCAAGTACCAGGCCTTGGAACGGGCGATTAAGGAGATCGAAAAGAAGTTCGGTAAGGGATCCATAATGGTGCTCGAAGAGAAAACCCCTGTCACCAATGTGGAAGTCATTCCCACAGGCAGCATCGCCTTGGATGTTGCCCTCGGCGTGGGTGGCTATCCCCGGGGAAGAGTCGTGGAGATCTACGGTGCGGAAGGTAGTGGGAAAACGACGCTGTGTCTCCACGCTATAGCTGAAGCTCAAAAGTTGGGAGGAGTTGCAGCTTTTGTTGATGCTGAACACGCATTGGACCCTGTGTACGCCAAAGCTATAGGCGTGGATCTTCACAACCTCTTGATATCCCAACCCGATTTTGGTGAACAGGCGTTGGAAGTCGTCGACGAACTCGTCAGAAGTAATGCCGTGGACTTGGTGGTCGTGGATTCTGTGGCGGCACTTGTTCCGCGCGCAGAGATCGAAGGCGTTATGGGAGACATGCAGGTGGGTCTCCAGGCGAGGCTCATGTCGCAGGCACTCAGGAAGCTTGCCAGTAGCGTGAGCAAGTCAAAGGCTGTGGTTATCTTCACCAATCAGCTACGTATGAAGATCGGCGTGACCTACGGCAATCCGGAAACCACTACCGGCGGTATGGCTCTCAAGTTCTATGCATCCGTCCGTCTCGACGTGAGGAGGGGAGCCTCCATTATGTTGGGAAAGGAGATCATCGGACACGAAGTAAACTTGAAGGTCGTCAAAAACAAGGTGGCTCCACCATTCAAGAAGGTTACGGTGGATATCATCTTTGGGAAAGGCATAGTGCGAGAAAACGAGCTCTTCAATCTGGGATTGGAAATGGGCATTATAAAACGGAAAGGCTCTTGGTTTTCGTACGAAGCGCCGGACGGCGAAGAGATCAGCTTGGGACAAGGGAAGCTCAACGCAGTGGAGTACTTGCAGCAACATCCCGAGCTCGCCGATCAATTGGAAGAACTGGTGAGAGCGCAGGCCTTGCCTTCTACCACGAGAGAAAAGAATGTCGACTCGACGAAGAACGAGAAATCCTGAGGACACCAACGCGGCGCTGAGCGATGCGCAAAGATACTTGCGCTACAGGTTGAGGTCGAAAAAAGAACTGGAAGAGTACCTGAGGAAAAGAGGTTATATACATGTTGCTGTGAAGGAAGTCGTAGAGAAGCTGGAAGCCTCTGGAATAATCGACGACGAGAGATTTGCCTACGTGTATGCTCTCGATAACATGCGTTTGAAGTTCAAGGGGCCGAGGATCATAAGATCGGAATTGAGGCGTCTCGGGGTGAGCGAAGAGATCGTAAACGCTGCCCTCACAAAGGTTGTGGAAGAGGTAGATTTCGAAGAACTGGTGGCCCGTTATGCTCGAAAGCTTGAAAAACTCGATGAACGGACACTGAGAAAATATCTTTCTTCAAGAGGATTCGAATGGGTTCATATCAAGAAAATTGAAGAGGTACTGTACGCGGGAGGTGAATGAGGTGAATCCAATAGATGTTCTTTTTCTTCTGCTTGGTGTTGGTGTCGGTGCGTTTTTGGGGGTCATCGCTGGTTCTAAGGTTACGGGATCACGGATAGAAAGGTCTCTCAAAGCAGCGAAGCGGGACGCAGCATCGATTCTCAAACAAGCCGAGAAAGAAGCGGAAGAAATCAAACGCAGGGCGATCATAGAATCGCGTGAGGAGATACATCATCTAAGGGAAGAGTTCGAGAAAGAATCGAAGAAGCGATCGGAAGAACTGCGACAACGGGAGTCGGAGCTCAAAATGTTGGAACAGAGGTTACTCAAGCGCGAAGAGATACTCGATAAGAAGGAAGAAAACTTCGAAAGACAACGGGAGACACTGGAAAAGAAGCTGAGATCCGTTGAGGAGAAAGAAAAACAAGCCGAAGAAAGGCTTGTCGAGCTGGCGGGCATGACTGTGGAGGAAGCAAAGGACATCGTTCTCAAACGGGCTGAGGAAAGGTACGAACAGGAAATCGCACAGATCTTCAAAGAGCTCAAAGAACGGTTCGAGGAAGAGGCAGAGCGCCAAGCGAAATGGTCCATTTCTTTGGCGATACAGCGATATGCAGGAGATTATACAGGAGAGGTAACAGTCAGTACTGTGAGCCTTCCCTCCGACGATATGAAAGGAAGGATCATAGGACGAGAAGGAAGAAACATACGCACCTTCGAAAAACTTACAGGTGCTGATCTTATCATAGATGACACGCCGGAAGTGGTTGTGGTTTCCTGTTTCAATCCCATACGTCGTGAAGTGGCAAGACTAACGCTGGAAAAACTGATCCTCGACGGCAGGATACACCCGCCCAGAATAGAGGAAATGTACGAGAAGGCAAAGGCGGAGATCGAAAAACAAATAAAAGAAGCAGGAGAAGAGGCTTTGTACATCCTGGGTATCACCAAAATGCATCCAGAGCTCGTGAAGCTGGTGGGAAGACTCAAGTTCAGAACGAGCTATGGTCAGAACGTACTCCAGCATTCCATAGAGATGGCACGGATTGGTGCCCTTATGGCGAGCGAGCTCGATCTGAACGTGGAAATGGTGAAACGAGCGTGCCTCCTGCACGATATAGGCAAGGCGGTCGATCACGAGGTTGAAGGTTCCCACGCAGTGATCGGTGCAGAGCTTGCCAAGCGTTACGGCGAAAAGTCCGAGATAGTCAACGCTATCAAGAGTCATCACGGTGAAGAGGAACCCGTGACACCTGAAGCAGTGATCGTCGCCGCAGCCGATGCTATCTCAGCTTCGAGACCGGGCGCCAGACGTGAGACTCTTGAGCTCTACATAAAGAGACTTCAAAAGCTTGAAGAGATCGCCATGCGCTACAAGCACGTGGAGAAAGCTTACGCGGTCCAGGCAGGTAGAGAGGTACGCGTGGTGGTGGAACCGGATAAGGTAGACGACACCACAGCCGACTGGCTCGCTCACGAGATCGCAAAGCAAATCGAGCAAGAAGCGCAGTATCCAGGAGTGCTCAAGGTCACGGTGATCAGAGAGCGCCGAAGCACGGCGTACGCTTCTTGACGGGTGAACGTCCGTGTTGTATAATGATATAGAAAAATGAGTGGGGTCGTGGCGCAGTTGGGAGCGCGCTACCATGGCACGGTAGAGGTCGTGGGTTCGAATCCCATCGACTCCACCATATGCAAGAGGAGCAGGGCTTTAGTCCTGCTCCCTCTTTTTTTGCTGCTCTCTTCGATCCTAATTGGCCTCGAGATCTTCTTTGACCGCGATATCATGCCAGTTGCTTTAGATCTCATAAACTCCGCTGAGCGCAGCGTGGAACTGGTCTCTTTTGGAGTGACACATCCTGACGTTGTCGACGCTCTGAAGAGAGCACAACTCAGAGGAGTGGACGTGACGATCGTCACCGACAGCGAATCTTCATGCCCTCTCCCCCATGTTGTGGATACCTCATCTGCACTAATGCATGAAAAATTCCTCATAGTCGACGCCAAGACGGTGTTGGCTGGCACGATGAACTTCACCATCAGCGGCATGGAAAGTGACCAGAACATCGCTCTCTTGATTGAAAAGAGCGAGTTTCCAGAAGTTGTGGTAGGGTTCCTCGAAGAGTTTTCCAATTTGCAAAATGGACGCTTTCAGCAACTGAAGTCTCCGGTTAAAGCGAATTCTGGAAGGTTGAAACTGGTTTTCTCTCCTCAGTTTGATTACCTCCGGTGGGTGGTGCCGATTTTGGCCGACGCTAGAAGAGAAGTGGTCGTTGCTGCCTACGCCTTCACCGATCCACAGCTAACCGCCATCCTCAAGTATTTGGACAGTGACAACGTTGATGTAAAAGTCTTGCTCGACGAAAAGTGGAATCAAAACAGTTCTTCCAGCGAGTTACGTTACCTTCCTGGAGGTGTGGAACTCCGTCTTTATCCAGCCAAGTCACATATGCATGCTAAGATCATGATCGTTGATAGGAAGTGGCTCTTGCTGGGTTCTGCCAACTTTACCTTGAGTGCTCGGTTTAAAAACGACGAGTTCGTGCTCGTGGTCGATTCGCCAGAAATCGTCGAAAAAGCCAGGGAGTGGTTCTTCTATCTCTGGGAGATGGCGAGGTGAGCAAAACACCTGCAAAGGGGGTGCGAAAATGAGGCAGTATCACACAGTTCCTCTACACGAGAAGAAGCGGATAGCCTTGATCGCTCACGATAGAAGGAAGAGGGACCTTCTCGAATGGGCACGGTACAACGTGGGGACCCTTTCAAAGCATATCCTCTACGCTACCGGAACGACGGGAGCATTACTATCGAGAGAGCTCGACCTGGAGATCCACCGATTCAAAAGTGGGCCTCTTGGAGGTGATCAGCAGATCGGAGCCAAGATAGCAGAAGGAGAGATCGACTTTCTGATCTTTTTCTGGGACCCCTTAGAACCCCAACCGCACGACGTCGACGTGAAAGCGCTTTTGAGGATTGCCACACTCTACAACATCCCTGTGGCGCTCAACAGGTCCTCGGCAGATTTTCTCATCTCTTCACCGTTGATGCATGGTACTTACGAACGTATCATTCCAGACCACGAAGTCGTTCTTAGAAATGAAATAGAAAGAGCCGCTAAGATAAAACTAGAATGGTGAGTTTGCTTGACTTCTGTTCGTGTATCCGTTAGGAGAAGATGAAGGAGGAGGTCAACGTGTGGTAGATTTGAGTATTCTGGTCACAAAAGATATGGTTGGAGGAGTCTTCGATCATGAAAGAAAGTCGGTTGTGTTTGGACATTTGGGAACACATTTCGATGTGATGGACAAAGAATTTCCTTTATCCTTTGTGAAGAGAAAGGGCATCATCTTCAACGTTAAAGACCTTGCGAACCAGGATGC
>QNAP01000126.1 GCA_003641795.1 Thermotogae bacterium
ACTTTATACTTTTCTAAATTATTTATATTGAAATTTTTAGGCAACACATATATTTCGTAAAAAGTTTTACCTAGATCAAATCTTTCAGAAAGATTTATGAAGTGCTGAACGATTGTGTTTTTAGTAAATGGGAAAATAATATTATGGAAAAAATCAAGTCCTATTCCCCATGTTGGCCATTCAGTAGAAAGTCTCGCAATCAAATCCATTTTTCTTTGATGATACAAACCGTATTCCTTTCTTGCACCTTCAATAAGCGAATCTATAAAAAGCCTTGCTTTTAATGCTCTGTTATTATTTAACAATTCACTTACTTTTTTTGTAATTATGTCATCTTTGTTCCCAATACTTTTATTAATGCCGATCGCTTGCAGTACTTTCTTTTTCAAGCAAGCTTGGCCATTCATATAAGCATCTCCCTTAAAGTATGCAATTTTGTTTGCAAGCCTGGTTCAATATGAGAACCATGAATATGGCTCATATTGCGGGACATAATGGCAGCAACAGCCGAGCGGAAGGCATGGGACAAAACGACATCTTCGGCCATACCTGATATAACATCACTTAAAGCTCCGAACTTATTGTTGTAGCAATCCAATATTTGTTGCTTAACTTCATTTTCATCAATCTCTCTTCCGAAAACAAAAACAAGAGCACTCGATAAGCGGGAAAATCCTGGTAGTGGAACATATACATAATGTTTCCATCTAGGTAAGGATAAAAGCCATACAAAATATTCAGCGAGATAAAGAGGTTCTATTCTGCCTTCCAATCTCAAGTGCGATTCCATTACACGAAGAATTTCTTGAAATTGCCTCATAGTGAGTATGTTATTAGCACTTTTTTCCCATTCAAGCACGGATACAACGGATACACTATTAACATTAATTAGCCCGATCTGTAGAAACGGTGGCCAGACTTTAGCAACAATCGAAGAAGAATCACACTTTGTAACCCATAATGGACAACGAGATTCCGGTGATACTATACCTTCTACGAAGAAAGATGACAGAGAAGTGACTCTCTGACGATAATAATTCTCTTGTGCTTTACTTTGAATATTAATAAATTTAGCTACATCACTTCTTAATCTATCCTTATAATAAACTGCTCTGAAAATATATTTGCCGTTTAGTGGATTTACAAGAACTATGTCAAACCATAATAAATTTGGATGGCCAAGTAAAGGACCTATTATTTCCTTCCAGAATTCATATGAATGCCATTTCTGAAATTCGTCAATCTTTTGAACAACATTCCTTCCTTCTAACAAATCATTCACAGAAGAAATATTTAAATCTTTCACTATTTGAAAGATTTGCTTAGCAAATCTGTATTGCATCTTAATCATCCCCTGTTTGGAATTCTTTTGATATTTCCCTTATTCTCTTAATAGTAACTCCCGTTAGTCCTTTTATAGCATTATCAATTTGTAGTTTGTCTTCAAGAAAATCTAATCCTGCACAAGTTACACCTTGTCTTGTAGCGATACTTTTAATTATTTCATCAGGCTCGTTTTGCTCTAAGATAAGACCTGTATAAATGGCTTTCATAATGGCATAGTAAAGATTTCTGACATTGATATCATTGCAAATCGCATTTTGAGTGTTTAGGACAAATGATTTTATGATCCTGGTAAAATAAGCTGGGGAATTACCAGTAATAAAGATTAAAATGGGCATTTCTTCTTCTGATACTACCCATATTTCACTAATAGATTTTTCAAATATAGCTCTTATTTTACTTTCAAGTTTGCGGTCCATCTGTGGGTGAAAAGCCCAAAGTGATATACCGGGATTCCAACGCTGGGTTATCATAAGGAGCGATGTCGGATGGAAATGAATAACTTTATTTGTCTGTAACTTATTACTTAACCATTTCAAATTTACTCCAACAGCTATATTTATCAACACAGCATGCTCTTTGGGAAACACAGGAGCTATTTCCTCAATAACATCCTTAACTTGCTGAGGACGTATACATAAGATAATAATTTTGCTGTTCTTAGCTGCATACGCATTATCTAAAACAACTTTGATCCCCGTTTTTCTCATGAAGGTTTGAGCTTTTAACGTATCATAGTGAGTTGCTATGATCTCCTTCGGATTAATTCCTCCATAGCGTATTAATCGCTTGCCAATCTCACCAGCCATATTCCCAGCACCAATTAAAGCGATTTTAGACATAAAGGCACCTCCGCAAGAAGATATCCCACTTCCTTTCGTTCTCTAACCAAATAATAATTCTTACCTTCCACAAGAACTTCAGGAGG
The DNA here is from genome assembly GCA_003641795.1 of Thermotogae bacterium. Taxonomy (GTDB): domain Bacteria; phylum Thermotogota; class Thermotogae; order UBA12178; family UBA12178; genus UBA12178. Next base: position 2,273 of record QNAP01000126.1, read on the forward strand.
TTTTAGCAACCCAGAAAAGTTACTGCTCATACAAAATCCATATGCACCTACATCTAGAAAAGCTATTAAATCCCCTATCTCAACTCTCTCTATTTTAATTGGAGCATCCTCCAAGGGATCACCAGCAAGAAAATCTCCAGAGGCCATTGTAATCCCTACTATAAAAGCATCGGCGTCCCAATTAGTTTTAACCCTTCTCTCATTTTGGGGAATAACCTGGACTTGATGGTATTGACGGTAAATATAAGGCCGTGCAAAATGACTTAGACCCGTATCAACAACCACAAATTTTCTGCTTCCTTCATCTTTAATATCGACAACCTTTGCTATTAGAACACCTGCTGGGCCTATTATAGTTCTTCCTGGTTCTATAAGAATCCTTTCCTTTTTGTCTGACAAAGGGGAGAAAATATTTTTCAGAATTTCAATAACTTTATCTGGATTTAGAAACTCTCTTTTCTGATAATTTATTCCAAAACCACCTCCTACATCAATAAAGTCTAATTCTAATCCAGAGTTATAAGTCAAAATTTTTTGAATAGTCTGAAGCAGACCATTATATAATGACTCTAATTCCGAGAGATATAGAATATTTGTCCCGGGATAGATATGAAACCCTACCTGTGAAATCCCACAACTTTTCAATTTACTAAGGGCTTCTTGCAAATTATTCCTCATAAGCCCGAAACGCGCATTCTGGCCATGATATAGTGAATAAATATCCTTGGAGGATGAACCTACTAATTTTATTCGCACCCCCACATGAAATTTCTCCGACATCTTTTCTTTAATTTGGGGCCATTTCTGTGTAAATATCTCAGTCTGTTGGAGTGTTTGTAAAATAAGGATTAGGGTATATGCCTCTGAGGAGGATAAATAATGAATAAATTGACTTAGCTTACTCTCATCCAGAAAAGCATCAGAGTATATGATATTTAACCTTCGAGGCAGTGAAGAAATACGAGATAGAATTCTTAAGTGTCCTTCGGAGGCACAAAGAACTCCGGGGCTTAATCCATTATCCTCCATAGCTTGTAGGATCTGCCTTATGAGATATGGGTTGTGGTTTGCTAACATTGCAAAGTAACACTGAACTTCAACATCACTAGAAAATTTCTCAACAGCATCACCGAATCTTCGAATCTGCTCTTCCATCCTTTCTTGAAAGTAAATATATACAGGCGTGCCAACCTTACTCACTATTTTCTGAATGGCTTCCCGTTCAGAATCCCTAAGCTCGGCTATCTTGATCATTTCATCACTCATTTCCCCCCTCATCTAAAACTGGCTCAAAAACTTCCATCCTTTTGAATTCTCCTTTCTCAACTTTCATTATGGCAATAGGCTTAATAACATCCCCTTTAGGTGTAAAAGTTAGATATCCTCCAGCTCCAGGATAATGTTTTATTTGCTTTATATGCTGAGCTACTTTTATAGGATCGCAACCGTGCTTTTGGATTCCTTCTACAATGAGTTTAAGGGCATCATATCCGTTTCCTTCAAATTCAGAAGGAAAAGTTTTGTAGCGCTGTTTAAATATTCTAGCAAATTTTTTTGCGGTTTCGTTAGCCTCGGGATTATACCAAGGACTGGCATATATATTCCCTTCAGCCGCTTCACCAGCGATTTCGATAACTTCTGGGATGCCATAATCTGCATCCGCTAATGTTAAACCTTTATAGCCTCCTTCTCGAAGTTGCTTAGTAGCAAAAGCCATGTCTCTATGATACCCGGCGAGATAAATAGCTTCAATATCTTCAAAACGATTTCTGTATTTCCCCACCAAGCTTCTGAAATCTCGTGCGTTTAATGGATAAGCCTCTATTCCTAAAATCTCCCCACCTTTTTTTCTGAAAGTCTTGGAAAACTCTTCTTTAAGCCCTAAACCATAGTCATTATTAACATAGAAGATAACTGCTTTCCTTATATTAAGCCGCTCATACGCATATTCAGCTAATACTGTTGCTTCTAATACATCGGAAGGCCAATTTCTCACAAAGTATGAGCTAATCCCTGAAAGCTTCGGTGAAGATGAAGCAGGAGAAAAAAGTAACACTTTATATTGATCGGATATAGGAATAATGGATAAGGTAACCGAACTTGAAACAGCCCCTATAATAAAGCAAACTTTTTTATTTATTAATTTATGCGCTACTGTCACACCTTCCCGTGAAGAACCTTTGCTATCCTCATAGATTACTTCTACCCTCCGCTGACCCAACTGGTTCACCTCTTCAAGGGCAATTTCTATTCCTCTCTTAATTCTTTGTCCGTATTCGCTAATATCACCTGTCAACGGCAGTATCGCCCCTATTTTATAAACCTCAGGCTCTTTAGGGGCGTGGGTTCGTTGGGTGCTGATGGCGATAACCACGATGATGACGATTACCACCAGACCAATAATTTCGATAAACTTACCTTTCATTTTTCATTGCTCCCATAGAAAAATAAAGTAATCCATCGATGAAGTTTATACACATTTTTTCTTAAAGTAACATCTTTTTGGTCAACTTTAGAACGTTAACACAAGTTGACTTTTTAACATCTCTTTGCAGCAATATGTCTGAAATCCCTGACTTACTCGCTTTATTTGAAAACGCCTGGGCAAATATCTTCATAATATTTCTCTGTGTAGAGCCTGAATGTTTACCTCGTTTAATCCAAGCCTTCCTATTACGGAGTTGATGAACTTATTCGCCGAAGATATCGCCTCTTTGGCCTTACTGTCGCCGAATACTATCTGGACTCTCTTGCCATTTTCTCTGCCCTTCTTATTAGTTAATTCCTCAACTAGTTTCATCCCATTCCTCTCAAGTTCTCCCATAAACGCCAAATTCCCCGTCAACAGCAATATCGCCCCTATTTTTATAACTTTTTCTTCAGAAGCATTTTGGGCAACTTCCTGCTTTACCGTCTTTTTTGCTTCTTTTTTCCCCACAACCTCCAACAATTAGAGACAAAACAAGAAATAAGGTTAAAAAAGTGCACAAAAATCTCAGTTTCAATAAGTTTCTCATAAATTGCTCATTTAGGTTTTCATCTACTTCAGATATAGAGCAATTTCTATACCAAATTGTAAAATTACTCTTATATTGCATAATATAATGCAAACAGTCAAGCATTTTAATAAAATGAATGTAA
>QNAP01000127.1 GCA_003641795.1 Thermotogae bacterium
CCGTTATCCTCTGTGGGTTGTCGTATCCCCCTTCGACACTCACTTCTTTTGGTAGTAGCGCTTTATCAACAAAGATGCTCGGCCCCGTCAATTCCACTTCGACGAAGCGTCCTTCCACTTGAACGTTAAAGAGCGGTTCTCCCTTGTATTCGAGCTCTATGAGACCGTCTTCCAGCCTAAGTCGCTCGATGACACAGGTAACAAAGATCACTGTATCTCCCACCACTTTGTAGGTCAACCCAAGAACATCCAGTATGTCATGAATGGGTAGGAATATCTCACCATCTTTTTCGATCACCGGGCCTGGAAGATATTTCACAAAACCGGGGCCACTCAAAATACTTTTGTTTACCATGAAAGATGCAACAACATCACCGTAGCGCAAAAAGTACATGGGCCCGAAAGTCCCTACTTCGAAATCCACACCAAGCCTCGTGCTGAGCTCACTCAACGCTTTTCCAAGTGAGCTCAAACTCACGTATTCAACGCCGTCTTGCTTAAAGCTAACAACTTCCTCGCGCACGTTACCGATCTGGAATGAAAGTCCAAGACACAACACACTGAAAAACGCAACCAGCGCGACAAGCAAGCGCTTCAGTATTTAAAAACACTCCCTCCAATGAACTCGCGGATGATGGATGTATGTGGTACAGCTCTTATGTCGGTAATAGGAAGAAAGTACTCCAAAAACTTCAACAACCGTCTGGCTTCCGAATACTCCTCTTCGGTGTGTTCCACCTGCATCAGCAGAGGTTCTGCATGAGTTTTGAGAACGGCGAGTTCGTAAACAAGTGCTGAGTTGAAAAATACGTCAGCCTCTTCCTGGAATGGAAATATGTTTCTCTCTTCTCCTCTGCGTACTTTTGGCCACATTTTCAACGTATCCAACGGTGAGTGCCCTCTGAAGTGATAATCCCTGATGAGTCTCCTCACCAGCCTCGTATCGGTTGTGGAAACGCGGTTCAATCGATCGACACTGAGCTGAGTGAGTGCACTGACGTAAACCTTGAACTTGTACTCTCGAGGGATAGACTCCGTCAAACGCTCGTTAAGACCGTGGATTCCTTCGATCACCACGATCTCGTGTGGCTTCAACCGAAGGTTCTGCCCTGACCACTCTCTCCTGCCAAGTTTGAAATTGAAGCGAGGTAACTCGATTTCTTCGCCTTTGAGTAGCTTGGTAAGGTGCATGTTAAAAAGTTCCAAGTCCAACGCTTCTATGGCTTCAAAGTCATACTCACCGTTCTCGTCGCGTGGTGTCCTTTCGCGATCGAGAAAGTAATCGTCCAAAGAAATGGGCACTGTGACGATACCCAAAGCTTTGAGCTGAAGTGAAAGTCGTTTCGCAAAGGTGGTCTTTCCAGAAGATGAGGGACCGGCGACGAGCACGAACTTCACGCCTTTTCTTCTCACTATTTCATGGGCTATGAGGGCTATCTTGTACTCGTGAAGCATTTCAGAAATCAGAATGAGCTCGTTGATCCTCTTCGCACCCGACACTATCAGCTCGTTGAGCTCGCCGACAGTGGACACACCAATGATGCTTCCCCAGCGTTTGTATTCTAAGAAAACGTTGGCAAACTTCGGCATCTCCTTGTGTGCCATGGGGTCACTTTTGTTGAAGTCCGGATAGACCAAGAGAAATCCCGGCTCGAAGGGACGGATATCGAACCATTTGAGATGCCCTGTACTGGGAGGAAGGTAGCCGTAGAAATAGTTTTTATACTCGCCGCAAGTGTACAAGTCCACCGTATCCTTTCTTCTAAAGCGAAAGAGCTTGGCTTTATCTTCCCACCCGAGTTTCTTGAAAAGCTCGATGGCATCGAAACGAGACATGCGTTTTTTCTTAAAAGGCTTGTCTTGTTCCACTAGTTCCTGCATTCTTTGTTTGAGACTTTCGAGGTCTTCTTTTCCCAACACACCTTCTTCCACTTCACAATAAAGCGAATTGCCCAGCGAATGCATCACCCTGAGGCGCTTTTGGGGGAACAAATCCTTCATGGCTATGTAGAGGAGAAAGATCAAACCTCTTCGATAAACTCTCATCCCATCTGCCTCTTTGAGGTCCACAAACCGCAACGTGCCGTTCATATTCACGGTTCTAAATAGCTCACGGATCTTGTTGTTGAATTTAGCGGCGATGATTGGAGCTCTGTGGAACGGTTTCGCCTTTTCCGCCAACTCTTGAAAGGTGGTATTCTCCTTTATACGCAACGTTTCGTCTGTTTCCACAAGGTAAACTTCGAAAGCTGCCAATTGATTCCCTCCCTTTTAGCAGCACGATTATAGCATCGGCTAGTTTGCTGAGATCTTGCGTGATATCATCTCCTGGGTTGGCATGGAGGTTTCACCATGAGGTTGGAAAAATACCTAACAGATTGTCGCTTATGCCCCAGAGAGTGCGGAGTCGATAGAAGACAAAAAACGGGGATTTGTGGTGTAGGTTATCTTCCAAAAGTTTCCAACATTGTTCTTCACAAAGGAGAAGAACCACCTATCTCTGGTAAAGACGGAGCGGGGGCAGTCTTTTTCAGTGGTTGTCCCATGAAATGTGTTTACTGCCAAAACATGGGATTCTCACAGCGGGGTGTTGGACGAGAAATAGAGCTGGATGAATTGATTCATGCGTTTAAGGTTCTAGAACAAGAAGGAGCTTACACCTTAGACCTAGTTACGCCCACACCACACCTTCCATGGATTGTGGAAGCCTTGGAAAAACTCGAAAAAGAAAGTTTCTCTCTTCCTGTGGTTTACAACACTTCCAGTTACGAGAAAGTGGAAACACTGCGACGGCTTGAAGGACTTGTTGATATATACCTTGCAGACATCCGCTACACAGATTCCGGATACGGTCTCATGTATTCCAAGGTACCGGACTACTGGGAAAGTGCCAAGAAAGCCATTTTTGAGATGTATCGTCAAGTGGGACCTTACAGAGAAGATATGAGAAAAGGATTGATAATAAGAATCCTCGTCCTTCCCAACAACGTTTCAGGTCATGAAAGGGCACTCGAATTCGTGGCTTACCAGTTGGATCCTTCCGTGCCGGTCTCACTTATGTCTCAGTACCTACCGCACTTTGGAGCGAAAAGGGATCCCCTTATAGGCAGAAAGATAACCGTAGATGAATACGAAAAGGCACTCGAAAAAATGCTTGAACTTGGCCTTGAGGGATGGTACCAAACCGACGAAGTCGAACGAGTAACCGCACGTGGTGTAAACTGGAGATTGGTGGAAGACTAATGCTCTTAGACAAACAAGCTTATTTTTCTTCACTGTGAACGCTACAACTTACCCATGATCGTTACAGAAAACGGGATTGTGGATCATATGGACACCCGCGGATCGTAGAAATGGAATCCATTAAAGAGTTATGCGAGAACGAAATGACATCACATTAAGCGCTGATTCATATCTGCGAAAGTGAGGTGGGAAATCAAATGAAAGGATTTTCGTTGGGCGTAAACTATTGGTCACGTAGTGGCGCCATCTTCATGTGGGAAGACGAGTACTGGAATCCAAACGTGGTTGAACAGGAAGTGAAAGCCATGAAAGAACTGGGGATCGATATCTGCCGCTCTTTCATCTTCCTTCCTACCTTCTTACCAGCGCCGTACACACTGAGCCAGAAGCACGTAGACCGTTTCAAGACCTTTCTGGACATGTGCTCTTATCACGGCTTGAAAGTGGCTCCCACTTTCATCGTTGGCCACATGTCCGGTGAGAATTGGGATCCTCCCTTCCGTGAAAACCGTGATCTGTACGAAGATCCGTTCATGCTCAACCAGCAAGAATTCGTGATAACCCAGATCACCCCACAGATAAAAGATTTTTCCTCCGTTTGGGGTTATATTCTCACCAACGAAATGCCACTCTACGGCGGCATCGCGGATCCTGAAAAAGTCTACTCGTGGGCCAAGCGGCTGGTATCCGCATTGAAGCTGGTTGATCCTTATCGTCCTGTGGGGATCGGAGACGGGAACTGGAATGTTTTAGGCGGAAACAATGGATTCGAGATACAGCGCATCTCACAGCTTGTGGACTATCTTGGACCACATATGTATCTGACCGAGACGGACGACTATCGCCATAGCATGCTGACAGAATTCATCATCACTGCGCTTCGACGATATGGCAAGCCCGTCATACTTGAAGAATTTGGTGCTCCCTCATCTCATGCAAGCGACGAAAACATTGCGCTTTACTACCGCGAAGTGTTCCACAACGTCTTCTTTGCCGGTGGTGTAGGAGCGTGGGGATGGTGCTTGAATGACTTCGATACGTACGATCAACGACCTTACCTACACCATCCTTTCGAGTTAAGGTTCGGCATCTTCCGCAGCGATGGTAGTCCAAAACCTGTCGCTGCAGAGTTCGAGCGCTTCCAAGCATTTCTCAAGGACAAAATGGACGTTTCACCCGTAAAAACAAAGGCAGCTATCTTGATCCCGAGTTGGTACAATCTTTCCTACCCATTTGGTGAAAGCGATCCTGAAGAGATCAGAAGACATGTGGTTCAGTCCATGGTATTGGCTGCGAAAGCGGGTTTTGCCGTGGATGTTCTTTTCGAACAGGACGAGCTCAACTTAAGCGAATACAGGTTGATACTGCTTCCCGCCATACAACAGTACTTGGGTCCTACATGGGAGCACCTCCTTGACTACGTCAGAGAAGGTGGTAACGTTTATCTCAGCTACTATGCTGGAAAAAAACAATTTCACAGCGGTCTTTGGATACACAACTTCGAAGAGCTCACAGGATGCCGCCATGGCATGAGATACGGACTCCCGGATCCTCTGCCAAACCCCTTGAAACTTTCATTCCAAAGTACCAAATGGGAATTGCGGTATCCGGTGATGAGCTCCCCCTTTGAAACTTCTCATCTGCCCATAGAACCTACTGAGCCCTCAATACGAGTCTTCAAGTTAGATGGAGAAATCCTGAAATTCACCGTGAGACCGAAGGATAAGGGGAACTTCATCTTTTTGAACTTCCCGCTGGAACATCTGCTGGCCGTCACGCCGTATGTGAACTACGCAGATCGTTCAGATGTTATCTACGGCTTCCTCGCTGACCTTGCTGGAATCGATAGATATAGGACTGACAACCCAATGGTTAGGGTGAGACAAGTGAAAGTTTCATCAAAAGAACGTCTGTTCTTGCAAAACGTTTCCTGGCAAGTGGAAAAGGTGTCGAATGTGCTGCTTCCAAGAAAGAATGTTCGTTTTGACGCGGAGTTGAATCCCAAAGAAGTGAAGGAACTGCCGTTATAGGACAACATTCCCCTCTTCTTCCAAGTGCGCTCTCGCTCGCACTTTTTGTCGCTCGAGATAGCAATTTGTAGAAAACGCACGCTATAGCGAGTATTCGCCGAACAATCACCGATAATTTCGGTTGACCGGTGTTGACG
>QNAP01000128.1 GCA_003641795.1 Thermotogae bacterium
GGAGAGGGTCACGGGGATAGCGCTGGAGGAGGGGGAGATCGACTGCGACATGGTGATCCTGGCTACGGGCATGCGCCCCAACGTGGACCTCGCCAAGAGGGCGGGGATAGAGATAGGCTCAACGGGGGGCATCGTCGTCGACGAGCGGATGCAGACCAGCGAGGAGGAAATCTATGCCTGCGGGGACTGCGTCGAGACCCCAGACCTCCTGACGGACCGGAAGATCCTTAGCCTACAGTGGTCAAGCGCCGTCACCCAGGGGAAGATCGCCGGCTACAACTGCGCTGGCAGGCCACGGGTCTACGAGGGCTCCCTCAACATGGTCACCCTCGACCTCCACGAGACCTTCATGGCCTCCATCGGGTGGACAACGGCGACATATCCCCGCCCATCCAAGCTCGATATAGTCGAGCATGAAGGTGGGGGTGATTACTGGAGGCTCTTAGTTGATGGGGGGAGGGTCGTCGGGGTGCAGTTCATCGGCAGGTCTTGGAGGACCCTCGACGCCGTGGTCCTCTCCATGCTCAAACACATCGACCTCGAGGAGGCGAGGAAGTCGATCGAGAGGGGACTCATGATGGCGGAGCCCTGGCGTGTAAAACTACAGTCCTTCCTCAGATAACCGCCGGGAAGGTTTCTCTACCCCCTGACCGAGGCCTTGATCACATCCCTGCCTTAATGGGGCGAGGCCTCAAGGCTGAATACGTGGATCTCCCTCTCCGTTGGCAGGGTCTCCCTACTATAGGTGGTCTCGGGTCTGCCGAGGCGTCTGACATTAGGTCGATCCCTCAGGAACTCCTCGACATCGGCGAGGGGGAAGTAGGGGAAGATGATACCCTCAACCCAGTAGTGCATCGGGATGACGACCCTCGGCCCTATCCTCTCGATGTTCTCCTCGGCCAAGGTGTAGTCCCCGCCGACGCTGACCATGAGGACATCGACCTGACCCATCTCCTCGACCTGCTCCGGGGTCAAGACATGCCCGAGGTCGCCCAGGTGGGAGAAACGCACCCCCTCGACCTCGAAGACGAAGATGGTGTTGAACCCGAGTCGCCGCCCCTGGACATCATCGTGGAAGGCCTTGACCCCTTTGATCCTCGCACCCTTCACCATGTAAGCCCCGGGCTCGTCTATGACGACAGCATCGGGCTTGGCGACGAGCGATCTCCCGCTGGCATGGTCATCATGCCCATGGGAGATCAGGACGACATCAGCCTTGACCCTCGGAGGCGGGAGCCCGAGGGAAACACCATCATGCGGGTCCGTCACGATGGTCACTGAGTCGCATACCTCAAAACAGGAGTGACCATGCCACCTAACAAGCACCACTCCACAACCACCCAGTAAATATCCCACTCGAAAGGCTATAAATGGCTTAGCCCCGTTAGAATACATGACCAACTGAAAGGGCTTAATCATTTAAATTGGCCAATAAAAGGGCCAATTATATCTCCCAAATTGGCCATTATAAAGAACAAGTTTATATAACATCTCGGCTCTCATAATGTAGGGGTATCCTGATGTCTGGGGATAAAGAAGGGCGAGATTATGATGAGACTGAAATATTGAGGATCATGTATGCCCATAATCCCTGGTGGACTTCTCGGAGAGTTCCCAGCTCTAAGGCTCCCCCCTTCAAGAGGAGGGACTTCTATAAGCTCTTAGAGAGTTTAGACGATTCAAAGGTGATGGCGATTGTTGGAGCAAGGAGAGTTGGAAAAACAACCCTCATGTATCAACTTATCGACTATATAGTCTCAAAGTTTGGTCCGGAAAGGGTTATGTACCTATCTATCGACGACCCCTACTTGAGAATTGATACCAAGTTATTAGGACAGATTTTCGACCTCTATTCAAGGTTTATACTCAAGCACCCCTTCCAAGAGCTTACCGATCAAGTGTACATATTTTTAGATGAGATCCAAACCTTGAAGGGCTGGGAGTTCATTCTGAAGAGATGGTTCGACCTTGGCTACAAGGTGAAGTTCTTCGTCTCTGGCTCTTCGAGCATCAACATTCTGACCGGTGGAGCCGAGTCGCTTGTCGGGAGGATGAGTCTGCAGATAGTATTCCCGATGAAGTTCCTTGAGACGATTCGTTTCCACATGACAGATAGGGATTTTAACAGACGATTTGACAGGATCAATTGGGAGCTTAGGGAGGCATTAAAGGCTGCCGTATGGAGGGATGATGCAGAAACCTTCTACTTAGCCTTGAGGGAGAAGGCGAATGCCTTAGCTGCCGATATAGATCGTATTATCCTTCTCCTACAGGACTACCTCCTGAAGGGTGGATATCCGGAGGTTGTTAAGACAAAGGATTTGTATCTGGCTGCTGAGAATCTTAAGACCTATCTGAACCTCACTATTTACAAGGATATCGTTAGAACCTTCAAGATCCGAGACCCAATAGCCTTCGAGGAACTCATCGCCATCTTAGCGAGGGAATGCTCTCAGAGGCTGAACTACTCAGGATTGGCCAGAACCTTGGGTTTAAAGAGGCATACTTTGAAGTCCTATATCTACTTCTTAAAGACAACTTTCCTGATATCGGAGTCAGAATACTACTCCAAGAGTCGTGCGAAGAGGGTTAGGAGGGAGAAGAAGGTCTACATCAACGACCCAGGAATCAGAAACGCCGCTGTTGGAGCATTAAATGAGTACCTACTAAGTGACATCGCTGAGCTCGGAAAAGTAGTTGAGGCGGTAGTGGCCGACCATTGCAGACGACTAAAATTTCATCTCGAGCCAACTTCAGAAGTGCAGATCTTCTACTGGAAGGACAAGAGGTATGAGACCGACATCGTAGTCGAGATATTCCATAAGCCCTTGCCAATAGAAGTTAAATACCGAGATAGGATCGAAAGGAGAGACCTAAAGGGTCTCTCAGAATTCTCAAAAAGGAATAAGCCTCCATTTCAGATAGTCGTGACGAGAGAAAGGCTAGACTTAGACGGCAACATAATCTTCATCCCATTATGGCTATTCCTCATAATGTGCTAAGATTACAAGACTTTATATTTAAAAATTAGAGAGAAATCCTAAAGGGGAAGGTTTAACCCGCTCCAGGGTCAGAGGATGATCAAGGTCGCACACGCGACGAGTTTATAAATATGCAAAGAGAAGATGGAGGATATTTTTAATACTCTTTGAATGCTTCTATCTGTTTCCGGTCTTCTATTGAGGAATAGATGAGTAAAGGTACTGACTCTTTGAACATAAAGATTATATTTTAATGAGATTAAATTAGTTATTAATGATTGCTGAAAGATACTTCTCTAAGCTGGATGTAGAAATTGTTACTATAAGAAAAGCTTTCTCAGGAGATAACTTCTATCAAGTGCCTGATTTCCAGAGACCTTATGCATGGGATGATGATCAAATTGATGAATTATGGGATGATATTTATAACGCTGTTTTCGTCGATAAGAGTGATTATTACTTTATAGGACCCTCCGTTCTCGCCAAGTTCAAGGAAAATCATAAAGAACTTTACAAGATTATAGATGGGCAGCAGAGATTAACTACCTTGATGATACTCTTTTGCGTAATAAGAGATGCCTTTTTCTCAGATTCTAAAATTATTACTAAATTGTCAGATAATAAGCTTCCTGGGCTCATTAAAGATATTATTAAACACTCAACTTTAGGAGAGTATAGACTAAGTTTAATGAAATGGGAAGATCACCATGGAAAGTTCAAAAGGGAGATTTTGAATGGAATAAAATTCGAAAAAATAGGTAAGAAAGATTGGATAAAAATTAAGAAAAAAAGCAGATACTTGTATGTAGCATATAGATTAAGGGATAAAATAAATAAATTGATTGAAAAAGAAGGATTAGCTGGTTTTGAGGAGCTAATTAAATACATTTTGCATCGGGTGTTAATAGTTACTATTTATACTTTGAGTGAGAACGAGGGAATAACCATATTTCAAACGCTAAATACGAGAGGGTTGGATCTAACTGCCGCAGACCTTGTAAAAGCAAATATATATGATAATATGCAAGATAAGAAGCTATTTATAAGTCAATGGCAAGAACTCGAAGGAATTTCGAGAAGACTCGGAATTTCTGTTACAGACATATTAACATATCTGGCGTATTATCTATCCGCCCCAGATGCCCTAAAAAAGACAGTTGATCAAGAACTCGTGAAAAGACTAGATATAAATAAAAATGCTGATAAAGCCATGGATAAAATCATACAGTTTGCTGGAGTTTTAGAAAGTCTTGAAGATCTAAAAATAAAAAGCCATATTCTCATATCACTGTCATATTTGCCCCATTATTGGTGGAAGATAATTTTATCCTGCTGCTAGACAAAGAGGATATAAAGAAGCTAAACTACTACAACTAGCTACTGATCTTAGGAGATTTTATTACTTATACTGGATAGCAGGATATACTGCTCAAAAAGTTAGATACCCATCATTGAGAATAGTGGGCTTAGTGAAAGAAGGTAAAAATATTGATGAAATAAATTCTGAGTTAAAGAAATCATTAGAGGATGATGAAGTGGAGGATTTGGCAAAAAATAATCTAATAAGTCGAAATGTTGCAGATGTTAGGTGGATTAAGCCACTACTTCTTTCTCTTGAAAGTGAACTTACAACACCAGCTAAAATAATAACCTATGATGTCAAAAGAGTGTGGCTTGAACATATACTACCGGAGAAGTGGCAGAGTTGTGATTATTGGAAAGAGAGATGGAAAGAAGAAGAAGCTGAAAAGTGGCTAAATAGATTAGGCAACTTAACATTATTAGATAAGAAGCTTAACAAAAGTGCATCAAACTCCCCATTTCCAATTAAAAAGGATATATATGCTGGAAGACGTGGATACCCAAAAACTAGCTTTGAGCTGACTAGACAATTACAAAATTACAATAATTGGACAATTAGGGAAATTGAAATAAGACATAATCAAATACTTAAGGAAATATGTAATAAGATACTAAAACTCTAGTTTTTCCATCCAAGCGTGCGCCACAAACGTGAGGTATTGGTATCCGCTTACTTCTCAGAGTAGAGGTATCTTTTACTTCTCTAATCTTAATTTTTCGTTTAATTTCTAAATCGTTATGTGCCCTGCCAAGATTCTATGCCTTTCAAGGAGAATTCTATGTAGCTTCTTGCCCAGCCTCTTCTAAGAGTCAGAAACATGATTCAAAAGCAGGATTGTAGATCTCCTCTCTTACCCATAGAAAACAGACGATCAGAGGTTAAACTGAAATGATTACATAAAACTCCAAGATACGCAAGTGAACATTAGCTGTAATTCTCAAAATCATAAAAAGAACTTGAACCTTAAAGATTGGTGGGCCGGGCCGGACTTGAACCGGCGACCTCTGCCTCGTAAGGGCAGCGTCCTGACCATGCTGGACGACCGGCCCAA
>QNAP01000129.1 GCA_003641795.1 Thermotogae bacterium
CCTGTCCCATTACGACATTTAGTTCTGCCGCAGGGGCATTAACGAACTCATCGAAGCTGCAGTTTGATATAACACAATTCACTTGTATTCCAGCGCTGTTCAGCAATCTTTTTATTTCCTTTATGTCTGCATCAACCTTAAAATCATCAGGACAAAAGCCTATCAGATTAAGAGAATTTTTTATCACGTTGCGTTCTTCCATCAGCCGTGCTAAGTGAACTAACGCCTCTTCATATCCTTCTCTCATGGTGCCTTTAAATCCCGCGGCATCCATCCACACAACTTCTTTATTCAGTACAACTGAATCTATCACCGCCTCAATGTCATCTCCGATTATTGCAGGAGCATCGCCGGCAACAACTGCAAGCAGAGGAGTGTTATAAAGCTTGTCTGCGCGGACCAGTGCCTCTCGCAATGCTTCTTCTCCACCAAATACGATCTCGCGTTCGTGCATCACGGTGCATGCCTGCCGAATGTCAGACTGATTCGAGGTGGTTTTGAACATCGCAGCACCCCAATTACACCCAACCGGGACGTGAGTAAGCACTACTGCATCCTTTATTCCCGAACATGCGCGAAATGCACCAAAGAATTTACCGCCGTCCATTTTAGCCACTTCTTAACCTCCACATCGTGGACCACATCTCTCGGGATGCTAAACACATCGGGTCTGCAAGAATAGGATAGTATGTTTCGTCATAGTCGAACTTAGAAATGATGGGTTCTCTATGGTTGCGCTGCTTCTTCATCTCCTGCGTCAAGTACGATGCAAACTCGAGCATTCCATTGAAACCGATGCGGTTAAATAAATATGCTCCAATTGATGTGTCTATCATGCTAATTCCTTCTTTTTCATAAATTGGCGTTGCGCTGCGCTCTCCCAAGACATGGTCAACCTTCTTCGCAATCTCTTTCAGTTCGTGCAAGTTCGGATTTACAACAAGTTCCACACCGAGGTCCCAGTCATCAATGAGTTCTCCCATGCCCCTGATCATGCTTTCAGTAGTTTCATCCGAGACATTCTGAGCCCTCATCCAGCGAGTATCAACACAGACATACTTCAAAGGGATTTTAAAATCAAGGGCATAGGTCTTGACAGAATAAGGAGTAAAGAAGAAACCAATTGTGAAGAGGGCAAAAACGTGGTTTTTGAAGGTTTTACAGTATTTATCGAGTTCTTGTAATGCGCGTTTTTTCTCGATGCGCACAACTTCCTCGGCTTCTCCATCCAGATCAAGTGTTGATGCCACGTATAAGAGAAACTTCTCGGTGCCATCAATACCGGTATAAAAGAACCACCTACGAAGATAATCGGTGTCAAACTCTTTTTTCATTTGTTCAGCCCATCGTATGCCACGTCTCACGATATTCAACCTTGCAGCAGGAGCCTTTTTTATCGCATCCACCGTACAACTCAAAAGAGTCGTGTTTATACCAACACCCATCTTTCCTAACAAAGAAGCCATCTCCTTTAGTTCACTCTCAAAGCCATAACTGAATCTGCCAAAAGTCTCGATGTTCACAAGGTTATCTGCGTTCTCATCGTATTGGTCGTCCATGATTTGATCAACGAGCGCGAGCATGACCTCCTCATGACCACATCCTCTGATCTCGTATGCAGGGACCTTTGCAGGGTCTTTCCATGCTTTTGTGAAGTCTTTGAGAAAAACATCTAACGCACGCCTGTCACGATGAGCAAAACCCTCGGAGGGGACATATAAAATATCACATGGAACCTTAGCCTCAACTTCATGGATAACACCCTGTATGTCGTCACCGGTAAGTCCAGACACGCAAGTTGGAAGAACCGCAATCAATTCCGGCTTATATCTACTATACGAGTCAACGATTTTCTTCCGTAACTCATCCTCTCCGCCATAGATTACCGCGTTCTCATCAAGACCTGTGCAGGGCATATCTTGAATGGGAGTGTATATCCTGCGAGGCGTTAATCGCTGGTGAAAAGAGCAGCCAATTGGTCCGTGCACAAGTGGAATCGCACCCAGGATCTCTGTTACTGCATACACAGAGCCGGACAACTTACAGTTTATCCCATAGCGATGGAGCTGCCAGGTCGTGCCTTGATGGACACCGTGAAAGGCACGGTCACGGAATATGTCATGAAGGACACCTTTACCACGACCTGCAATTTCTGGTGTTTCTAAGGCTTTACCATATCTTTCTGCCTTAACATCTATATCCAGTTTAACATCTGTTTCCATTTTGTGCCTCCTTTTTTTCACTCTTCATACTCCACATCGTAAACCACATTCCCCGGGACGCCATGCACATCGGGTCAGCAAGAAGCGGGTAATAGGTGGTGTCGTAATCGAACCTGGCTATAATGGGTTTTCGCTTCGTCCGTTCCCGGTACAGCACGCTTGCAAGGTATTTACCGAATTCAACGATTCCACTAAAACCAGTTCTGAATAGAAGATACCTGGTGGTTGATATATCTATCATGCCAATTTCACCCCCTTTCTCGTACAACGGCGGCGTGATTCGGTCGCTCAGCACGTGGTCAACGTTCTTTGCAATCTCTGACATCTCATCGAGTGTTGGGTTCATAACGACCTCAAATCCCAAGTCCCAGTTTAAAAATGCCTCTTCCATGTTTTTCATCATGATTTCTATCGTCCTATCAGATATGTTAAGACCTTTTAGCAGTTGTGTATCAACACAGAGGTGTTTTATAGGGAGTTTAAGGTCTTGAGCATACATGTTTACGAGATAAGGAGTGAAGAAGAAACCCTGTGTGGAAACGGCAAAATCATCCCGGGCAAACATCCGCTGGTATCTCTCAAGTTCTCCCAGAGCCTGCATCTTCTCCTTTTTTACAGCAGCATCTGCTTCGCCATCCAAACCCAGTTTCGACGCCACATCGTGGTAGAATTTCTCAACACCATCAAAACCAAAGTAAAAGAACCATTTACGTAGATAATCGTTCCCAAAATTCTCCTTCATCCGCTCTGCCCAGCGAATATTGCGAGTCACGATGTTGAGCTCGGCAGCTGGTGCACGCTTTATCTCCGCGACAGTGCAGGTGGGAAGCGTCAGATTTACACGGACTCCCATCCCATCAAAGATATGTTTGATCTCTTGAAGCTCGCTTTCAAAACCATAAGTGAATCTGCCAAAGGATTCGATGTTTACAAGATTTTCGACTATATCCTGCTCTTCCATCAACTGGTCCACAAGCGAGAACATCACCTCTTCGTGCCCGCAGCCACGTAGGTCGTATGCCGGGGACCTTGTCGGGTCCTTCCATGACTCTGCATAATCTCTCATCAACAGGTCGAGCGACTCCCTGCTCCTGTGAGCAAAACCCTCTGATGGAATGTAGAGGATGTCACATGGAACTTCGACTTCTGTTATGATTCCCTGTACGTCATCGCCGACCAGACCTGAGACACACGTTGGAAGGACAGCGATCAATGAGGGATGGAATCTGTGATAAACCTCGTATATCTTCTTTCGCAGCTTTTCCTCTCCACCATAGATCACATCATTCTCATCCAGATTCGTGCAGGGTAGATTATAGATAGGAGCATACATCTTGCGCGGCGTCAATCGCTGGTGGAATGCGCAACCATTTGGTCCGTGTATGAGCGGGATTGCACCATCTATCTCAGATACTGCATATACCGAGCCGGAGAGCTTGCAGTCAATCCCATACCGATGAAACTGCCATGTTGTTCCTTGATAGATGCCGTTGAAGACGCGATCACGGAATACGTTCTGAAGAACACCTTTACCTGCAGTTTCAGGCGCCTCTAAGGCTTTAGCTTTACCATATCTTGCTGTCTCATCTACCTCAACATCTGTTTTCATCTTATCTTTACCCTACCCCACCTCCTTCTTTTGGCGAACTGTCGAATATATCTCCTCGATCTTTACCAGAACCGCGGATTTTACCTTCAGCTCTACGTGCCCCCGCCCTCCTTTTCTCATCTTTTCCACCATTTTCTCCGCTTGTTCAAACATCTCACCACTTGTGAATATCTTTGCTTGCCCTTTGAGCTGATACCCACGTGGTGGCATTCCTTTTCCTAACGCTTCGACTGCAATTGCAACCTGCGGGTTCTCAAGCAGGTTCCTTTTTGTCTTGTCAAAGAGAACGTCTACAATCAGTAACTCACTGTCACTTATCGCACGTATTCCACCTACTGGAACTACATTTGGTTTACCATCCTTAGACGAAGTTGCCAAATGGACCAGGTTCTCGTTTATTGTTTCCTGTATTTCCTCACTCATTTTTATTTCCATTTTTCATCTCCTTTTGTATTTGCTTAGGTCTCAGGTTTTAGGTTTTAGGTTTGAGGTGTTAGGTTTAAGGGGGACTCACACCTGACAACTCACACCTCACGCCATCACCACATCTTTCCTCCACGAGATCATAGCAGTCCTCAGTTTATGCTTGAGCCAAAACACATTGTTCTCTTTGACCAGATTCTCTGATAGATACAATCGAAGTTTTTTCTCATCGTCTCCGGATACATTCATCCATGTTTTATAATGCTGAACCGCGGCATCAAGGTCAGGAAATCGCATGTTATGATTGGCATCTATGATTTCCACATTTGCATAAATGCCGAGTTGGTAGAGGATATTGTAGAGATAAATGTAGTCAGGGCGATTGCCATGCTTTTCGCGGTTAAACAAAGACCATAGCGAGCTGCCTTCTTTTTCGTTTCGGCGTCCTGCAACGATAAAGATGTAAACGTTGCGCTTAGCAGCGTCGTTAATCTTTTCAAGTGCGTCTTTGATGTCTTTCATAACAAGCGAATGTGAAGCAATGACGACATCATGCTCTTCCATGTCGATGTCTTTTCCTATTTCTACCTCTTCCCACTTCTTGGGTAGGTAAGTTATGTTTGCCAGATTGTGCTTCGATGCATTCTCCTTCAACCGTGCAAGCATGCCACTGGAAGGTTCTACAACAGTCACGCTCTTCACAATCTTTGCGAGTGGTATTGCAGTAGTGCCAGGACCAGCACCGATGTCAAGAACCCTGTAACTGGGTTCTATTTTTATTCTGGACATAATCATTCCTGCTCGGTCGCTCTGCTGCACCAGTTCCTCAAACCAATCAACTTGCTCATCCCAGAACTCCGGCTTTCCTGCGCGTTGTCCCCAACGCGAGCCCTCTATCGCATTATTCCACATTTCCGTCCAATCAAAATCTTCTATTGTTTTCATTTTCTCGAATTAGGTGTCAGGTTTGGGGTTTGAGGTTTGAGAGTGATTTTATTTAAATGTTATCGCTTAGAACCTTCTGCTATGTTCGCAGCAACAGAAACCGCGGAACGTCGAATTTGCGATGTTAATCCAAACTTCTCTTC
>QNAP01000130.1 GCA_003641795.1 Thermotogae bacterium
AATGTCTGACGAGTTTACGCTCACCCCTTCATACCAGTAAGAAGCATTCCAATCTACCGAAGCTTCGGTCTTATTACGAGTTGAGTAGTCGCTGTAATTTTTTGGTGCGGTAGGATTAGATAGATCCGCCGCAGTTATTTCCATTAATGGACCAGTCCGGTTGGTAAATGTTGGAACTACGGTAATATAAGCCTTTGATATCTTCGCATCCTCTGGTATCGTTATATTTGAGAATCTCAAATATGCAGCAAATTTTAAACTGAAGACGTCCTCTGCTTCCTGACCTATTGAAATAAACGAGGAATCATTGACCAAATTGCCCTGGGAAAGAAGAGATGTGACAAATCCATCGTCTTCTCCTGAGCTGATTGGTTCTTCTATAATATGATTAGATGGATTGATAGCTGCAACGCCGGGGATGACACTGATTACTGCTGCTACCGCTGCTATAACTGCGATCACGCCAAATAAAGATATGCCCCTCGTTTTCCTCCCCCCCTTTATTATTATTTTCTACTTAAGGTAGGTGTAATAGAATTTGGCATTATTTATGTTATAAATCCCATTAGTATATGTTTTAAGGACTACACTGTTCCTTAATCCCACCTCATCAATGTTAATACTAATTTTCTGATCCTCATTCCAACCCTCGCCCCATTCTGCAGTCAGAGCACCAGCTTCCTCATCATTAAAATAGACATAAACAGGGAACATGTTGCGACTGGACATTGCTTTGACGTCAAATTGTAAATAAGCAGATTGCAGATTCTCAACTTCATCAGATGATAAAGAGAAATTATCCTCCCAATCTCGACTTTCATAATTGTACAATCCCGGTGTAACTTTAACATCTTCTATCTTAATGTTTCTTGATGCTTTCATTTCTATAGTATTGTCACCATTTTTTCTGGCTACTCCACCAGCACTTGCAACGTCAAAATAAACCCTCAGAGAATTTTCACCTTCCTGAAGCCCAGATATTGGGTTAAGGCAATCGTAATATTTCCCATTCACGTACACCTCTATATAATCGTTATTCTCATTAACTTCGCTTATCACAGTGGCTTTCACAATCATATTTCCCAAAGGATCTACATTTTCTAAGCCTATATCTGATGGATCGAAGGTACATACAGCTTTTTTGCTGGTAGTCAATATTATAGGACCAGGATTTAGATTATACGTATCGCCCAATCCTTCAAAGTCCGCTAGTTCCTTATAAACATCCCATCCAGTCGACGAATCATCACTCAAAGACTTTCGATTGGTCTCAACCTCTTTCTCATGCTTAATTACCTCAACGGTCACGGGAATCGTTGCACTTGAACCCCCTAAGGAGTGTATCTTTATCTCTCCGCTATAAGTTCCAATTGAGACGCTTTCCTGAGTCGTAATGGTAGCTGTGACAGCCCTATCTGTATCTCCTTCTGCCGAAATTCTTTCAAAGCTATTAGTTGATTGTTGCCAGTCTACTTCGGGAGAACTGAATGAAATCCAACTCGAGACATCACCACTACTGCTTAATGTCACTTCTTTTAAATCCGCTGAGCCAATGTTGGAGATTGTTATTTGCTGAGAGCTCACACTATCTGGAAACATCTTTATCGAGATGGAAGATACATCTAACCCTATATTTCCCGATAGCACGGTTATTGGGAGAGCCCCGCTTACTTCATCTCCCATCGCTTTTGCAGTAATCTTTACCAAATAATCTCCTGGTGTTTCTGGAACTCTAGCGCCATATGAATACTCTCCTTCCAATCCAGGCATCGTCCCTTTTATATCGGTCCCCAATATCTCGTAAGAAACAGTAGCAGATGCAGGTTTTCCATCCAAATCTTTAACGCTTGCATGTAGCTTTACTATATCTCCCGGAGCGCAGATAGTTTTGTCTGCAGAGACGTCTAATTTAATACGATGCTTCACGGTCACACTTCCAACTGTGGGGCTGCTCCAAACTCCTTTGTTATCTTTGACTTTAAGTGTAACTGTATACACACCAGAGTCATCCCATTTCACAGTTGGTTTCTCTAGGTTGGATGTGGATGGAGTTCCACCATCAAACCCCCATCGGTATT
Organism: Thermotogae bacterium; assembly: GCA_003641795.1. GTDB lineage: Bacteria > Thermotogota > Thermotogae > UBA12178 > UBA12178 > UBA12178. Next base: position 2,079 of record QNAP01000130.1, read on the forward strand.
CTGTTATGCTTCCATCATAATCTACGCTTTTAGAGGCATCGAAGGTTATTTCCTCACCAACATAGACTTCTTTACTTGTTGGAGTGAACTTTGCAATTGGTAGTGCATTCTCACCACCAACTTTTTCAATCCGGATTTCGTTTATTTGCACATATTCATCAGCGCTAGGAAAGGGATCTCCCGCCTCATAAATAGAACTAGGATGAAAATCCGCATAAGTCTTTTCTACTCCAAAAGCTGACACTGCTACGCTTATTAGCGCGAAATATGCATATATGTTGTAATAGCCCTTCTTTAGGTAAATTTCCTCTGTGTATTTTTCCCCATCACCATTGTCTATCGTGATTCCATTGAAACCTGCAGCCTCGTTGGGGTCAAATATCGCGTTAACATTTCCACCATATGCAATTGTAACTGAATCTATTATTGCGTCAATGGCTTCAGAGAATAAGTTTCGTGACTCTATTCTCTTATCAAAGAAGACTATATTCTTCTCCTCACCAGATCCATAAATCCTACATCCAAAGATAGTTTCGGATCCTGACCATGAAATGGTTATTGGAACAGGAGGCTGTAAATACCAAGCCACTATTTTCCCTTTGAAGCTAGCATTTACCGTTATTTTATAATTACCATCTTGTGGAATGTATACTTTTTCTCCAACTAATCCAACAGTGCTAGCCGATTCATCAGAAATGGGAAAGGCACTGGCGCCCGTTCCTATATTTATTTCTCCATTACTCTCATCAACAGAACAGAAAGATATTGAATGGTCGCCATCTGTTAATCTAATAGAATCGTCACCAAAGTCAAAAGGTGGCGTAAAAGTGGCCACTAAAGTTCCCTCTTCCTTAGATAAAACTTCAAATCTCTTTATATCCCAATTATTTAGTTTGGAGGTTTCTTCAATTTTGGAATCGGGATCTACAAATACTGAAAGTGCATATTCTCCGCAATCTTGAGGTTTGTAAGTGGCTGTATATGTATATTCTTTTCCCACAGCAAGAGAAGATATTTCACGTTTTAATATTCTTTCAAACTGGTCTCCCGATTTTGGGGTGTGTATCTGTACATCGACATAAAATTTCCCTGCGTTACCTTTTCCCTGATTCTTTACTGTAATTGTAAATTCAATATTATCACCTTGTTTTGGATTTTCAGGTTTCCATGAAATATCTTTAATTGTGAGATCTGGCTTCTCCTCCGGTGTGCATGGAACTCTAAATGACGCATCTTTATAATTGTTTTTCTCATTGGTCTCATTAACTTCATTTTGAGCATCTGCCCAAGCCATGAGGTCATATTCACCACAGTCCTCTATCTTTACACTCTTATGATAAGTGTAAACCTCTCCAGGTTTAAGTGATGGACACGCATCATTAATTTTAAAGAGTACTTTTCCTGCGTCCCAATTTATAGCATAAACGAAAACATGAGATTTACCAGCTGTTTCTTTGCCTATATTCTTTACTGTTACTGCAAATTCAACCTCGTCACCTTGTTTTGGATTTGGAGGACTCATAGAAATGTCTGAGATAATTAGATCTGGCTTCTCCTTTGGTGGACATTCAATATGTACAGTTTCAACTCTCCGATTATTCCCTTCATTGCTTTCATCAACAGCATTAGTCGCATCTGCAATAGCCTTTACCTGAACATTTCCGCATTTGTTCGCCTTCCACGTGAAGGTTTGTGTAGAGGTTGAACCCACAGAAAGCGATGGCACAGTATCAGAGCCAACATAAGAGCCATCAATATGATATTTGACTGTGGAAGTTCCAGCAGACCATGAACCTTGATTCTTTACTTTAACGTAGAAAGTTATCGCGTCACCCTGTTTGGGACTGCCTTTGTCCCAAGAGATGTCCTGAACGACTAAGTCTGGCTTGCAAACAATATTGATATATTCAGTCCTGGCATTGTTACCTTCATTACTCTCTGTTATCGCATCATAGCAATCCGCAACAGCCTTTATCGAGTGGCTTCCACAATCAGCAGTCCACGAGAAGCTCGTAGTGGTGGTTGAACCCGCTGAGAGGCTGTTAACGTAATCTCTGGCATAATAAGAGCCATCTACGTAATAGCAAACGTAAAATCCACCTGCACTTACATAACCTTGATTCTTTGTTTTGACGTTGATTGTGACGGTATCACCCTGTTTTGGGTTTGATGGGCTCCATGAAATGTCCTGAATGACTAAGTCCGGCTTGCAAACGATATTGATATATTCAGTCCGGGCATTGTTACCTTCGTTACTCTCCTCTACATCACTATAACAATCAGCAACAGCCTTTATCGAGTGGCTTCCACAATCAGCAGTCCACGTGAAGCTCGTAGTGGTAGTTGAACCCGCCGAGAGACTGCTAACGTAATCTCTGGCATAATAAGAGCCATCTACGTAATAACAAACATAAAACCCACTTGCACTTACAGAGCCTTGATTCTTTGTTTTGACGTTGATTGTGACGGTATCACCCTGTTTTGGGTTTGATGGGCTCCATGAAATGTCCTGAACGACTAAGTCAGGCTTGCAAACAATATTGATATATTCGGTCCTGGCATTATTTCCTTCATTGCTCTCTGTTATCGCATCATAACAATCCGCAACAGCTTTTATCGAATGGCTTCCACATTTAGCAGTCCACGAGAAGCTCGTAGTGATGGTTGAACCAGCCGAGAGGCTGCTAACGTAATCTCGGGCATAGTAAGAGCCGTCTACGTAATAGCAAACATAAAAAGCGCCTGCATTCTCAGAGCCTTGATTCTTTGTTTTTACGTTGATTGTGACGGTATCACCCTGTTTTGGACTTGAAGGACTCCAAGAAATGTCCTGAACGACTAAGTCCGGCTTGCAAACAATATTGATATATTCCGTCCTGGCATTGTTACCCTCATTACTCTCTGTTACCGCATCATAGCAATCAGCAACAGCTTTTATCGAATGGCTTCCACAATCAGCAGTCCACGAAAAACTCGTAGTGGTAGTTGAACCCGCTGAGAGGCTGCTAACGTAATCTCTGGCATAATAAGAGCCGTCTACGTAATAGCAAACGTAAAATCCACCTGCATTCTCAGAGCCTTGATTCTTTGTTTTTACGTTGATTGTAACCGTATCACCCTGTTTTGGGTTTGATGGGCTCCATGAAATGTCCTGAACGACTAAATCTGGCTTGCAAACAATATTGATATATTCAGTCCTGGCATTATTTCCTTCATTGCTCTCTGTTATCGCATCATAACAA
>QNAP01000131.1 GCA_003641795.1 Thermotogae bacterium
ATATACGTGGAGATCCCTCACTTCGAGCATCAAGTTTTCACGAGACATTTTCCCACTCCCCTAAGTAGGCTTCTATCACCTTGGGATCGGAGCTCACCTCTGCTGCGGTTCCCTCGGAGATGATCTTTCCATAGTCCAAAACGATGATCCGCTCGCAGATGCCCATAACCACTTTCATGTCGTGTTCTATCAGCAACACCGTCACCTTGAATTCGTCTCTGATCCTGACGATGAATTTCATCAACTCCTCCGTTTCCTGAGGGTTCATTCCAGCGGCAGGCTCGTCTAAGAGGATGAGCTTGGGCTCGGTGGCCAGAGCTCTGGCTATTTCCAGCTTTCTTTGCATTCCATAGGGCAAAGATGAAGCTTTTTCATTCTTCACTTCCAACAACCCTACTCTTTCCAACAGTCCTTCGGCTTCTTCAACCATCCGTCTTTCAAGTTTATTGTATCCAGGTGACTTCAATATGGATTTCCAAAACCAGAATCTTCCTACACGCTTGGCGGGCATACCGTGTTTTTTCAAGATGCGATCCGCGTCTCTGTTGGTGAGAGCATGGTGTTGCGAGACCAACACGTTCTCCATTACCGTCATGTTTTGGAAGAGACGTATGTTTTGAAACGTTCTTGCAATACCGAGATGCGTGATTATATAAGGTCTCAATCCCGTTATGTCGATCCCAGCAAAATAGACACGGCCCTTTGTTGGAGTGTATATGCCGGTGATAACGTTGAAAACTGTGGTTTTCCCCGCACCGTTGGGACCGATGAGACCGAGCAGTTCTCCGGGTTTCACACCGTTGTGAAAATCGTCAACTGCGACCAACCCCCCAAATTGCATGGTAACATGGTCAAGAAAGAGCAGGTAATCATCTCTTCGTAATTCACTCATCGGTATCACCTCTCTTCGGTTCGGTCTCTGTCTCCTCCGTGTTCTTCTTTTTGAATCGTAGTAGCCAGTTGTAGAGCTTGTCCCATGTGATTTCCTCCATGCCCATGATACCTCGTCTCCACACCAACATGGTGACCACAAAGAGTGTGGAAAAGATCAGCATGCGCATGCCAGGGATGCCTTTGATCGTGAAGTTGCCTATGGTGATGTTGCTCTCGAATATTCTCAGCCATTCCGAAAGTATTGCGAAAAGGCCAGCACCTATTAGGGCACCTGTGATGCTTCCAAGGCCGCCAAGAACGATCATTATCAACAAATAGAAGGTAAGGAAGATGCCTATGGTCGTCGGGCGTGGATCGATGGTTGTGAGTAGATGAGCATAGAGAGAACCTCCGACACCGGCGAAGAAACCGGAGACCACGAAGGCCAAGAGCCTGTGCTTGAAAACGTTGATTCCCATGGCTTCGGCTGCGATGGCATCGTCACGGATCGCCTTCAAAGCCCTTCCATAAGAGCTGTTGGTGAGGCTGGCTATCACCACCACCGTTATGAGAAGCCATCCCCAAGCCCACCAAATGTTCGTGTATTCCGTCAAGCCTTTCAGGCCGAGCGCGCCGTTGGTGATGTTTTGGGTGTTCAAGGCAATGAGTCGTATGATCTCGCTGAATCCCAGAGTGACGATGGCCAGATAATCACCCGTGAGTCGTAAGGAAGGGTACCCTATGGCGAAGGCGAAGATGGCAGCGGCGATTCCACCCAAGATCGTTGCGGTGAGAAAATCCGTTTGTATCGAGTTCAAAGGCCAGATCAACGGCTCGAGTATGAAGGTCATTTCCTTTTCCATGGGACTCATCGTCAACAGCGCAGAGACGTAAGCTCCCACCGCCACGAAACCCGCGTGCCCCAGCGAGAACATACCCGTGATACCGTTAATGAAAGTGTAACTCACCGCCAAGACTCCGTATACCGCTATCAGCTTCAGTATTCTTTGACCATAGCTTTCGAGCCAATAATTCGATCCCCACAGTAGCAACGCTCCAATCACTATCAACGCAAGGGTGAGGTAGACCTTTGTAGAAACGCTCAGTCTCTTCTTCATGGTCATCACACCTTCACCGTGAGTTTCTTGCCCATGATACCAGTGGGTTTGAAACTGAGGATGAGTATCAGAATGATGAACGCGAAGACATCTCTGTAACCCGCAAGTTGTGGAAGAAATCCCACGATCATGATTTCAGTCATGCCGAGGATAAACCCACCAAGCATGGCACCTTGTATGGAGCCGATACCGCCGAAAACTGCGGCTATGAACGCCTTCAAACCGGGCATGAACCCCATATAGGGGAATATCTGAGGATAGCGCATGGCCCAGATGATGCCGCTGGCTCCCGCAAGGGCTGAACCTAAGGCAAAGGTGAAGCCGATAACCATATCGGTGTTGACGCCCATCAGAGCAGTGGTTGGAATGTCTGTGGAGATCGCTCTCATTGCCATACCGATCTTCGTTTTGTAGACTATCCACAGCAGCAAGATCAAAAGTCCTGCGATGATACCCAAAGCGAAGAACGTTAGCATTTGGATTCTCAGCTCTCCAATCACCACTATCTTCTTCAGAAAATCGGGTACGATTTTCAAGAAGGACTTCGGTATGCCTCCAAAGACGACCACTGCGAAACTTTCTAAGAAGAAGGACACACCTATAGCGGTTATCAAGGCGGAGATTCTCGGAGATTCTCTCAGCGGTTTGTACGCTACTCTGTCCATCAAAAAACCTACAGCAGCACTCCCAACGATGGCAACGATGATAGCGAGCCACCACGGCAGAAGCATCAATGTGACTCCATAAAAGGCAAGGTAAGTGCCAATCATGAAGACGTCTCCGTGGGCGAAGTTTATCAGTCTCAAGATACCGTAAACCATGGTATACCCTATGGCGATGAGAGCGTAAAGTCCTCCAAGGGTCAACCCGTTGAAGAGATTTTGGAAGAACATCCTAGCAGTCAATTCTTCCACCTCCGCTGGATTCACATTTCGGCAATTCTATTCGCTTATGGTTGCACCTGTATCACAACGGTGTCACTATATCCCGCGCTCGCGGGATCGTACATGTTCCAAACTCTTGTTGGAAGAACGGTAAAGGTGCCCGGGAATCTCAATCTGTAGAAGTGAACGTATCGATTCTCGCTTTCCCATCCGCGGAAGAAATATACCACTTTCTCGCGTCTGAACTCCCTCCTGGTCCACCAACTCTCGTATTCATACCAGCCGAATTTGTCGTAGATACCTATGATCGGTTCTCTGAAGTCTTCAAGACTCATTGCGGAGGCTGGTAATGGGTCTTCCAGAACGTAATAGTCCCCTCCATCTTGATGGACGGTTATGACGTGTGCCAAAATATCACCAACTTTGAGAGGATCGAGTTTTCTCACCTCGAGTTGATGTACACCCTCGCCAAGTAGTCGACCAGAATGTTTCTGGTATAGACTGCCGGTAGCAAAGGCGGTGGTTTCGTCTTTGTAAATGATGGAGCCCTCGAGCATCAATCCTGTTTCCCATCCTCTGTAGTAAATCGTGCCATTCTCTTCGAGCTTCCAGATATCGCAGTTTGTTTTTAGATTGGAAACTTCGGGAATTTTCTCGAGTTGTTTGATGGTTTTAATCGAATACTCACTCCTGATGGGGATCAGGGTTATCCCTTCTCCGGATTGCCCTCCCTTATAGTACTGGAATCTCACCACCCTTCTGATCTTTCTTGAAAGAGCCTTTACTGTTCCTGCCGACTTCAGTTCTTTCGGGATATACTCACTTTTATAGAGATAGCTTATCGAATAGATCAGTCTATCAGTATCACCGGTTATCTCCACAGTGGTCTTCGTTGCCGCGTTCATCTCGAACTCCAAGGTGTGTGTCAACTCTTGAGCGAAAACTGTTGAACCGTTCACTTTGAGACTAACAAATCTTTCGCTTCTTTCGATGAATCGAGAAAGCCCCAGAACCACAAAAGCGGTATCTTTGGTAGACTGCCAGGATATTCCTCGACGTTTGGAGAGAAGGTAGTTCAACATCTTCGAAAGCATGGGGTCATTGTCTTCCAACGCTGTGATGAAGACGGACGTGAGCAACACTTCGTTGGCGAACCAATCTTCAGATTCTATCCACGCTAAATGGCCTGATTCTGTGACGTACTCCCTTTTGATCTCTTCGATCAGCTCATGATCTCCAAGTGTCAGAGCTTTAAAAACCACAGATGGGGCATCTTGAGCCGGACGTGTGGCCACATCTTCTGGCAGAGTGGTATAAAAGCTCAGCACGTACGCTGCGAACCAGTATTTCCAATCACTTGAAGTGTCAAAGTTTTCAGCCAGCCAACGGAGTCCTCGTTTCAGCGAGTCCGGAATTATCTCGACCCCTTCGTCTAAAAGATATTTCATGCCCAAAAGAACATAAGATGTCATGAATATGTCAGAATCGTCGTTTTTCCACCATCCCCAACCGCCATCACCGTGTTGATAACCATAAAGCCTGTTGAGACCTGCTCGTGTGATCTCATCGATCTTTTCCAAAAGTGGTGATTTCAAGACCCCGAGTTTCCTCACAGCTATGGCAGGAAGAAAACTGCTCATCGTTTGTTCAGTACATCCATAGGGAAACGTAACGAGCCCTTCTATGGCTTCGTAGAGCAACTCGGCCATGTCGGGAATTAGGGAGATTTTCACACGATGATCGAAGGAGTACGCCGGATATTCATAGGTAGAGACCACCGGATGGCCCAATCCCATTCCTGAATCGTAGTAGCTCAGCTGCGGGTAACGATCCAACACCTGGATTTCGCGCTTTTCGCCATCAAAAAGTGAGTCACTCGAAGCCCAGGCCGTGATCTCTAATTTTCCAGATGTAGTGGCTTCCACTTCAAGGGGCAAAGTAACAGATTCCGAAGGTTTCAGCAGGAGCTCTCGTTCCGACGTTTTTCCAGCCACTCCAAGAAGGATTTCCAGGCTCTGCACTATCGGCGAATCGTTCCTGATCATGATGGGTAGTCGTGCTTTGTCGCCTTCGACAAGGAACTCCGGAGGAGCGACGCGGAGTGTGAGTTCTTTAGAAACACGGATTTCCGTGCTACCATCCGTTACAGATGCCTCCCCCATGCCCGTACCTCTGATATACCACGTGGTGAGATTGTCAGGCAGTTTGAAGGTCACGACGATAGAGTCATCCACTTTCAGATTTGGAAGCCAAAGTGCGACATCTTCAAAGCGCTCTCTAAGAGACTGCGGGGCTTCCGGTATTCCCAGCGCTTCCTCTTTTGTTGTAGCCAGAGCGGTTTCATAAACCGTTGTTCTTTCAGAATATCTTTCCAACCAAAACCGTGGGGGGGGTTCATCCTCGCGGAACGTCGGATCTTCAGGGTAAACCCTTTCCGCAAGG
>QNAP01000132.1 GCA_003641795.1 Thermotogae bacterium
CTAACTCCCTTTTTTTAGGGGTGCAAAATGAGGTTTAAAACCTCCACCATAGATGTGGAAGTGAAGAAAGCGAAAATCGGCAACAAACTACTGGTGCGTGAACCGAAAATCGTTCACCGAACAGAGGATGGGACATTAGTGGAACAGGTGAGGGTGGTAGAGGACAAAATCTACGTGTGGAAAGGGAAACCAGTGGCCTGCGAAACCAAATTCATCGATCCCGAAACAGAGAAGCAGATTCCAAGCTCTGAAGTCATAGAGATTCTCAAACATTACAAATACAGGATGCTTGCTGCTAACGGAGAAATAGTGGACAAAGAGGAACTCTACGACTATGAAGTGCAGGAAGACGGCTCCGAAGAGCTATGCGCTCCCTTCGAGTCGACAAAGACCATTGAGATTCCAGATGAGAACTGGATACCCTCTACGAGCATGGACTCTTTTCTGATAACCAACATCTACGAGATCTACGGAGCGACGAAGGAGGATAAGCGGAAACTCTTTGAAGAAGCTGAGCAGCGCCTCGCCAAAGACCTAGTTGGCTTAACAACGTTTTCCTTCGGCGGATACAAGCAGTACTACGCTTTCGTATGTCCTGTGATAATGGAAGGCAAATTCGTGTGGCTGCTCAAGCTCACGAACACGGAGCTTGAATACAGACATCTCGAAGACATACCGGCGAAAATGAAGGTTCCAATCAAAGAAAGACCGAAACTGAAGACTCTTCCACCAGTCCAAGCACTAATAGCGGCTTCGAAGCAACGGAAAAAGTAATCTTCCCAAGTGGGTTCAAATCCCACTCCCTCTTTTTTGGGGTGAAACTATGGGTAGTTGGAGCTACTCATGTCGGCTCGGTCTGGCTCAAGGAACATGTAACAAATACGAGCATGACCCAAACAGCAGAGGTGCACATGCCAAGTTAGGCGGTTGCCCAAGCTGTAAATACCGCATTTCAGCTAACAGCGAGACAGAAATAGCCGATATACAGTTCGAAACCACATAAGCGGTGAAGACATTCTCCACCGCAAATCCCTCTTTTTTCGGGGTGAATGAATGCCTGAGAGAACTTTGGTTATCAAGATGAAGGGTTCGCTGAAGGAAATCAACGCCTACTGCACTGAGATAGGAGAAATCGCCAACAAATACGACATCGAAGTGGAGTTCAAATGATAAAGCCGATGCTCTGCATGGACGGCGACGTATCTGACTTGAGGCGCCTAGGCTGGGCAGCAGAATGGAAATGGGATGGCACAAGGGTTCTAATCATCAAAGAGAATGGAGAAGTAACCCTGCAAAACAGAGACGGCATAATCTACACAAGGCGCCTCCCAGAAGTCGTAGAGGCAGCAGAGAACATTCCAGGCGACTTCACACTGGACGCCGAAGTGGTTTACATCAACCCAAAAACAGGGAGAGAAGAATTCACTCCTTGCCAAAGACGATGCTCAACAAAAGATTTAGGGAAAATCTACTACCTAAAAGCGAAGTATCCTATTACCGTTGAAGCATTCGACATCTTAAAGCTCGATGGAAAAATCGTTGAGACATTTCCATGGGAGAAACGGAAGCGTCTCCTCTGGGGATTACTTGACCACCACGAAGGAATATTCCAGTATGTGCAGCACAGATTCGACCTTGAACAGTTCTGGGAAGAAGTGAAAAGGCGTGAGGGCGAAGGCCTAATCCTGAAGGACGTAAACAGCCCCTACAAGCGTGAACGTTCCTACAGTTGGCTAAAACTCAAAAACTGGAGACACAGAATTTGCGATGTCGTAGGCTATACGGCTGGAAAGAACTCGAGGTCACATTTCTTCGGAAGCCTAGTCCTGGCTGAAAACGGAAGGTACGTGGGAGTCGTAGGCAGCGGATTCAATGATTGGGAGCTCAGACGGATAAAAGACCTCTTCGCCGACGCACAGAAAATCAGCAAACCATTCGAGATAGGTGAACCCTACACGGCGGTGAAAACAAACCTGAAGGTGCAGGTTAAGTACTACCAAATCACGGAGAACAACGTCATGCGATTTCCAGTGTTCGAGAGAATCGTCACCTAACCTTCCCTCTTTTTTGGGGTGTAAAATGAAAATAGAAGAGTTAGAAGCTAAGAACCTAAACGACCCTCGAAGACCAGCACTCAAGAAGATGGTTGAAGAAAAGGGAATGCTGTGGGCTGTGGCTGCCATGGTGGAAGGAAGCATAGGCTACCACTCTCCCAAGAGCGCGGAGATTAGGATACGACAGTTGATGGAAGACAGGTTGGTTCAGGGCTGCGAAAGGTCACACGCCGTCTTCGCCGGCGACAGCATAGAGGAAATTGAACACGACTTCAAGGTCTTCCAAGCGATCGAAGAACAGGACCCGGAGAGAGCGAAGAGAATCATGCAGATAGTCGAGAAAGTGGCCAAATGGAAACATGAGAGCCAAGTAGGCTTCGGACTGCTATATCCCACATTCAACATTTAGAGAAACTGCCTAAGAAAAACGATAATTCTCCCTTTTTTAGGGGTGTGAAATGAGTAAGCCAAGCAAATGCCTACAACTTCTCCTCAGTCGAACCCAGCGGATGCAGACGTGGCGGCCACTCCGTAGAACCGAGCCCAGTGAACACCAAAAGGCCCTGTTGGACCGCATGGAGACAAGGAAATGGGTAAAATGGTCATACGAGAATACGCTTATGCTGATCAGAGAGCTCGCAGGAGAAATCAGATTCATTAAACACGTGGAAAACTGTGAAAGATGCCTAATAGAACTCCAGTTGGATGTGGAACGCTACGGTGGTTCACGTTCAATTTGGTATATGGACATAAGGAACGAGGAATTTACACGTCAAGACTGGCGCTACAAGGACATACCATATCCCGGAGATTATAAGATAGGGTCCTACTGGACAGGAAGCTCTGAAGACACGATAAGATTCATCAAAGACCGATTGAAATGGGCTGAAAAGATCACAAGAAAAGAAATCGTGGCAGCCGTGAAATATTTGAAACTAATCATGAGCTGGGACATCGACTGGAGCCCTCCCTTTTTTTCGGGGTGAATCATGAGCAAAGAACTACTTCAACTGATGCAGCGGATACGTGTCAAGAAATTCAAGGAAAGTCCTCCGAAGAAGCTGCTGTACGAAATACTGCATGAAATAGAAGTGAAAAAACACTATGGGCGTATGCGTAACTGGGATCTGATGGTGGAGATGCTGGCGAAATGGCTCGTTAAACACGAAGACCTCACATTGGCAAAGATGGGCGTGATAAAAGCCTTCGAAGGCTTAAGCATGGAAGAAGATGACTTGTATAAACACATAGACAGCTTAGACCTGTTCAGACATTACGTTGTTGCGGCAAAAGCGAATCCGTGGGACTACATCGGAGAAGTGTACACTGAACTGGGCCTAGTGGGTAGAGGACAAAACATGACTCCACGTTCTATTGTGGAACTTATGATCAAAATGACATATGCAGGCAAAAAGTTAAACGGTGAGGCTGAATGGTTCTGTTACAACTCCTACCGTAACTACGTGCTTCGCTATTACCAAATACATCACGCTCCACCAACTCACTTAAGACCAATGAACGTTCCACTACCGAAAACACAGCTAGACCCATGCGTAGGGACCGGCAGATTTCTGTTCATTGCAAGTCAGATGATGCCAAAAGCTCCGCTAATCCTGTTCGGGATAGAAATCAACCTCTCCCTCTACCGAGCGTGCTTAGTCAACATGGCGATGTTCTCCAACCATCCATACAGCATCATCTGCGCAGACGCCTTGAGGCTAGACCCAGACATCACAGGGCCCGCCAGCAAAATATGGGACTTAGGCAACAGATGGAACCCACCCGACGTCTCAATGTTCTACTGGAAACCGCCACCGATATGGCACGACAGATTCTCACTAAAAGCCTTCACGGAATTGGGTGATAAACATGACAAAGCGGAAACCTCCCACTGAGACGTATTCATACGTTGCTCCAAAACAGATAGGAATCTGTGACAAGTGTGGTCAACCCGTAACGAAACTGGTAACTTTCAAGGGAAAAAAGTTCTCAACTCAGCGAGAAGGAATCCAATGGCTTCAAGACTACGTGGCTGACAAACTACTAAAGTCAGGAGTAATACCAGAAGACGCACTCTTTTCTCTAACAAACCGTATCGTTCACCGAGCTCTCCGTGATGGCGCAAATAAGCTTCCAAACCGATACGTGCCAGACGGAAAGGGTGATTGGAAACTTGTTAAGGGAAAGTTCGCGTGCATAGAAAGCGCTGACCAACAGATAAAATGGGCAATAAAATATCCGCCTTCACCAATAAGTAAAACCCGGTTCTCACTGAAAGCGTTCACGGACAGCGCCTTTCGTTCCTAAAAGCGTATTGAGTGCAGTGGACCCCTTAGAGCTACGAAAGTTCGTTAACTTCCACGAATAACCCTTCTTTTTTAGGGGTGAAAAATGCCTAAAGAAAAATTTGAGTTGGTGATACACCCAGAAATCAGCAAATGGCGCAGAGAAAAACTGGTGAACGAAGCCCTTTTCAAAGACATAAGAGAGAAAGGACAGCTACAAAACCTGATAGCCCGGCGTCTTCCAGACGGTAGCGTAGAGCTCTTGGCTGGATATAGGCGCTATCTAGCGCTTAAAGCCCTTGGAAAGAAAGCTGAAGACATGGACATCAAAATTCTGGAAAACGTGTCGGATAAAGATGCGCTACTCATCGCCCTTTCAGAAAACACCAAACGAAAAGACATGTCGCCTGTGGAGGAAGGTAGAGCCTTCAGGTCAATGAAGAAGCTGAAGATGACTGTTGAAGAGATAGCGTTGAGGCGGGGAGTGAGTGAAAGCTACGTTAGAAACCGCCTTGAACTTCTAGAGTTGCCAAGGAAAATCCAGGAGCTCATGGAGAACGGAGAGATACCGATGAGCTACGCTAAACCCATAATTCGACTGGAAAGCATAGGAGAAAGAGCGCAGCTAGAACTCGTACAGGAAATAAAGAGGGGCCAAGAAGATTACTATGGTGGAATCCGATCCGTTGAAGAAGCCAACGATGTCGTGGAGAAGACACTCGCCCAAGTAAGACAGATGAAGGAACTAGCGGCTAAATATGGCCCCTGCCCCCAATGCGGAAGCACACAGATCGGTCAAGACTGGGAGAAGAACAAGGTTAAATGTCACCGATGCAAACACGCATGGCACAAGGAAACTAAAGATCCATGGGAATTCCATGAGCTGAAACAG
>QNAP01000133.1 GCA_003641795.1 Thermotogae bacterium
AAGCTTGTCTTGCGAAGCGCCGAAGCGAGCACTCATACAAACGGGCACCGAGCTACACGGATGTAGCGAGCATGAAGCTGAAACAGGATGTTGAATCTTCATGGCAGTGCCCGTTTGTGAGTGCGAGCAAGGAAGAAAGCGGAGCACAACATGCTTTCTGCAATGTGAAAAAAGAAAAAAGGGAAGTGGAGAATCCCTCACATTCACACAGCTTGCACTCGTTTTCTTCTTCGTTCACGTCCACAAAACGATCCACGCGAAGATTCAGCTTCCTGCTTCAGCATCCGTGCGGCTTCGAGGTCGTTTTGTATGGATGCTCACTCAGCGCTCGTGAGGCTGTGTGATCGTGAGGGATGCTGTTAAGCGATTCATGTGAAGAGACAGAGGTTTTCACATTGCAGAAAGCATGTTGTGCTCCGCTTTCTGCAATGTGAAATAAAAAGGGAGGATGAAAATACCAACTCGGCACCTGTGATGCTATGGGATCTTAAACACTTCATAAAGCGCTAAAGCGGACGATGAGAAAAGAAAAGCGCGTCCGATCTCACGGCCTCTCTTCTAATTCTCATCCTCCCGCGATCTTGCTGGTAAGCTCGCTTAAAAACACCGTCACGGGATGCATGAGAAACGCGGGTATACGGAGTATGATCAACACCACGGCAAGAAGAATGCCATAAACTTCGTATTTAGCGTACCAACCCATGTACTCCTCTGGTACCAAAGCCAACATGATCTTGGCACCATCCATGGGTGGTATGGGAAAAAGATTGAAAAGACCAAACCCTACACTCGATCGAGCCACGAAGAGGATGAAAGCCATCGGGTAGCTGTTTGCAAGCAGGATTGATTTCAATCTGAAGTAAAGGATGTAAAAAACTACACCCAAAAGGACATTGGACACCGGCCCCAAAAGGGCGACAAGAATGGTATCTCTCACTGGGTGCTTGAACTTCCATTTGTTCACTGGAATGGGTCTCGTCCAGCCGTAACCGAAGAGTACGAAAGCAACGCTGCCTACGGGATCTAAATGGCTCAAGGGGTTCCACTTCAATCTTCCAGCCCTCTCGCCCGTGTCATCACCCAACATTCTTGCCACGATGCCATGAGGATACTCGTGCACAGTGGTAACCAACAAAAGTGCCGGCAGGGAAAGCTTCAAAGTGTCGAGCAAATTCCACAAAAGCTTCATGGTGTCCCCTCATTCGAAATAACCACGGTGATCTCACCCTTCACTTCGTCGCCGAGTCTTTGAAGGACCTCACTCACACGCCCCCGAATGTATTCCTCGTGAAGCTTCGTCATTTCCCGAGCCACAAAGATTTCTCTATTACCCATGATTTCAAGGACGTCTTTCAGTGTTTCCTTTATCCTCTGAGGTGACTCATAAAAAACGATGGTGCGGCGTTCGTCCTTAAGGGATCTGAGCAATTTCCTTCTCGATCTGCCTCGAGGCATGAAGCCCTCGAAAACGAATCGAGATCCAGAAAATCCGCTTGCAGCAAGTGCTGCGGTGACGGCACTCGGACCGGGAATAACCTGGACAGGTATTGCTTCTCTCCAACAAGCCGCTACCAGTTGGTGTCCAGGATCTGAGATCACTGGCATGCCCGCATCACTCACTAATGCCACCATTTTCCCCTTACGAAGCTCCCTTAAAATCCTTGGTATTTGGCGAAGCACATTGTGCTCGTTCAAAGTCCACAACTCTTTCCGCCCGAGGTTCAAAAGATTCAACAATTTGATGGTCACTCGCTTATCTTCAGCCAAGATCGCGTCCGCACTTTTGATCACTTCGAGTGCCCTCTGTGTGATGTCCTTCAAATTTCCTATGGGGGTACCCACAATGAAAAGGGTCCCCAAGCTACGTTGGTCATCCACTCGCTATATCCCTCCCACTTTCCAAAGAAATCGCGAAGCGCTCTCTCAAAACTTCAGCACGCTTCGACAGTTCGTCAGGTAGGGAAGCGACCACCTCTACATGCACTCCCAGTACCTCCTTTATCGATTTTTTCAACGCCTCGGCAAAGTTCGTTAAGGAAGGTCTCTCGTGCAAAATTTCTGAAAGTGTTATCACTCGTTCCTCTAGAACCAGCTTTTCGACAGTTGGGTCCTTGAAGCAGTGACTGTAGGTTTCCAAATCCAAGGTGTACGGAATGGAACCGTGTTGTAGTACGTGATGTTCGCCTCTGTACTGCGCACTTCCAACAAGCTTTCGTCTATCTACGGAAATTTCATAAAGGGAAGGAGCCCCGTAGCAAGCTTGCAAATTTTCTCGACTCCTTGACCTTTCCAAATCGGCTCCGACTACACCCAATCTTTTCAGTGTTGACAACAGAATGGAAGCTATCACCTTGTAAGTTTGGATTGTTCCTCTCTTCACCCAATCGATGCTCCTTCGAAGCGCAAAAGCGTAGGTTATCTCGTCGTCGTGCAGAACCGCTCTTCCACCTGTAGGGCGTCTCACCACAGGTATCTGGTTCTCAACGATGAAGTCACCGTTGAGTCTCGATAATCTCTGCACACGACCGATAGAGAGCGTCGTTCTACTCCATCCGTAAAGCCTCACGCATGGAGGCAGTATGCCCGACCCCACCATGTTGGCCATACTGAAATCCAAAGCCATGTTGAAATCACCGGGGTGAGACTTATCAACCAGCAGAATGAAGCAATCGCTCACCTTATCACCAGAAGCCATCCAACAGCGCTCTGGCAACCTCGGTAATATCGCCGGCTCCAAGGAAGAGCAACACGGTCTCCTTGTAGCTTTTTGCGACACCCAGAACGTCCCATTTATCTGAGTGGTGAGTTGCTCTCACGCCGAGTTCCCGTAACTTCTCAACGATTTCTTCTTCACTGACACCTCTTATCTCCGCCTCGTAAGCGTCGTAAATGGGAACCACATGAACTTCATCAGCATGGCGAAGCGAGTTGGCGAAGCGACCGTTCTCTCTTGCAAGGCGAGTATATCGATGAGGTTGAAAGAAAACGACGAGCCTTTTGGAACCGTACACTTCTCTGGCAGTCAGCAAAGTTTTCTCGATCTCTTCAGGTGTGTGCGCGTAATCTTCTATCAATACGTTTTCCTTCTCATCGCTCCTAAGAAGCTGGAAACGGCGCTCAACCGGTCTGAAATCCTCAAGCGATTCCACGATGTCCGCGGGATACTCCAAGATCAAAAGTGCACCCAACGCAGCAAGGGCATTGTAAATGTTGTGCACCCCTGGAATCCGAAGCTGGAAAGTTCTCTCTTTTCCCATCCAGCTGAACCTCGCAATCTGTGTCTTCCCATGAACCTGCCGATCTACCAAACGGATATGAGACCTCTGAGCGCTCCCAAAAAAGAGGACACGTTTCTTTTCAAATTTTGTTTTCATCATTCCAAGGGCGATATCGGCCACCTCTTCGTCTGCAAAAATAACCACACCCGTTCGTGCGTTTTCCATGAAAGAAGCGAAGGAGCGTATCAAATTAGAGAATTCGTTGTCGTAATGTTCCAAATGATCTGGTCTTATATTCGTCACCACAGACACCAGGGTGGAAGTATCCCGGAAGTAACCATCACTTTCATCGATCTCTGCTACTGTAAGATCGTCCCCATTGCGGTAGTTCCCATGTTGAAGCATCGGATGGACGCCTCCGAGGAAAACTGTAGGATTCATGCCAGCATTCAGCAACATGTGAGAAACCATAGCGGTGGTGGTGGTCTTGCCATCCGTACCGGTGACACCTATGGTTCTTCTCGCCTTCAAAACTTCGTTCAGCACTTCCATGCGACGCTTGACGGGGACTCCTTCACTCAGCGCTCTCGAAACCTCGGGGTTTTCTTGTTTCACCGCAGAGGACATGATCAAAACATCCGGATCGTGCCAGTTAGACCAATTGTGACCTTTAAAAACCTCCACGCCACACGATTTCAAATAACGTACCCTCTCGTTCTCTTCTAGATTCGATCCGTAGATCTCATGACCTTCACATTTCAAGTGAAGAGCAAGAGAACTCATGCCAATGCCACCTATACCCACTAAGTGGTACAACATTTAGACTGCACCTCCGGTATGCCGGACAAGATCTTCTCTACTATCTCGCCGGAACTCAACGCTGGTTTACGTCCACTTTCTAAGAGTTTCACCAGTTCCAGAGCCACTCTATCTGCGGAAGCTTCTTTCTCTCTTAACACACATGCATTCCCCATTTTTTGCAGGAACTCCGCATTCTGAAGCTGATGCCCTTCTGCAGCTCCTTCCCAAGGTATCACCACTGCTGGCACTCCGCTGACATACAATTCCCAGATGGTCGTGGCACCACCTCGCGTCACAGCTGCATCCACGATCCTCATCAAATCAGGGACTTCTTCCAAATAGTCGAACGCAATCACGTTTGGATGACGACCGAGCTTCTCAGTCCATCTTCCCGATCCTGTCAGTACAATCAATTGCGCTTGTATTCTATCATGTACCTCTTCAACCAAGTGATTCAAAAAATCCGAACCTTTGCTCCCGCCCATCACAAGGATCTTTGGCTTCTCTTCACCTATTCCCAGTTTTTCCGCAAACCTCTTGAGATCCTCTCCAACCAATCTCGGTCTTCTGACGGGGTTCCCTGTCACAAGAGCTTTCTCTCTGTACCTTTTCGGAACCGTGCGTAATGATTCAGGAAAACTGAGAAAGATTCTTTTCGCAAATCTCAAAGCGAAACGATTTGCCACACCGATGATACTGTTCTGTTCATGAAGATACACGGGCACTTTCAAAAGCCAGGCTGCAACTGCGACTGGTCCAGTAATGTACCCCCCCGTGCAAAAGACACAATCGGGTTGGAAGCTTCTGATCTTCTGCATGGCTTCAATCACTGCAGGTACTGTAGAAAAGAAAACCCTAAGGTTCCTCACACTCACCAGGGGTCGGTAGAGTCCTTTCACTCTCAAAGGCGCGGTGTGTATCCATGGAAATCGGGCGGGAATGATTCTCTCTTCGATCTTTCCCGGGTTGACGAAATAGAGTGCTTCCAGTCGACAACAACGTGTTATTTCTTCGATGATTGACACGATTGGATTGACATGTCCAGCGGTCCCTCCGCCCGCAAACACCATCCGAAGCGAACGTTCATCCACGGCTGTCACCCAGCACTATCGAGACGACGACACCAAGCCCTGTCAGCGTGGCCACCATAGAACTACCACCATAACTCATGAACGGTAAGGGCATGCCCGTTGGGGGGAGA
>QNAP01000134.1 GCA_003641795.1 Thermotogae bacterium
CCGTTTGTGGCGATCACGCAGAAGGGGAAGATTGCAGTAGCCCATAACGGCACCATCCCCAACGTAGAGGAATTGTTCAGCAGCCTGCTAAAAAGGGGCGCGGTCTTCCAAAGCTCCGTGGATTCGGAGGTATTTCTGCACTTAGCATCCATGGCTCCCCATGAAGATCCGAAGATTAGCATAATGTGGGCACTTTCAAGGATATCCGCGGCTTATGCGTTGGTATGGATGCATCCAGATTTCATAGCCGTAGCGCGCGATCCTTACGGTTTCAGACCTGTGTTTTTGGGAGAGTTTCAGACAGGTTACGTAGCTGCATCTGAAGATTCGGCTCTCAAAGCTATAGGGGCGCAAAAGATCGAAGAGGTCGAACCGGGAACGGTTTTCTTCCTTACAACCGATGGTTTAGAGAAAAAGCGATTCGACAAAGAAAAACCCAAAAGATTCTGTTCCTTCGAGTACATATACTTCGCCCGGCCCGATAGCTCTTTCAGCGGTTTAAACGTTCACAAAGCTCGCTTCATGATGGGCGTCGAGCTTTATAGAGAAAATCCTGTGGATGCCGAGCTGGTTGTTCCTGTTTTGGATTCCGGCTTATCGGGTGCTTTGGGCTTCTCCAGAGAATCCGGCATACCTCTGGGTTTGGGGCTGATGAAGAACAGATACGTGGGGAGAAGTTTCATCATGCCTTCTGGACGAAAGGAAATAGTACGCAAAAAATTAGTTCCGATAATCGAGGTCGTAAAAGGCAAAAAGGTCGTTGTGATAGATGATTCCATAGTCAGGGGCACGACCATGGGGATAATAGTTCAAATCTTGAAAGAAGCTGGCGCGAAGGAAGTGCATGTTGGTATCCACTCACCGCCCATAACGTATCCATGTTATTACGGCATCGACACTGCCAAAAAGAGAGAGCTCGTCGCAAGCCAGTTAGATGTTGAAGAGATAAGGCGCGAGGTCCAGGCCGACTCTCTTTTCTACCTGTCAATTGAAGGTCTGATAAAAATACTCGGTGGAAATGGAGTGTGTGTGGCTTGCTTCACCGGAACGTATCCACACGTGGACTTGTAGTGTTGGCTTCTGGAAACGGAAGTAACTTCGAGGCAATTGTGAAGGCCTCAAACGAAGGCCTTTTGAACGCTGAAATTGCCCAGTTGATAGTTGATAGAGATTGCCACGCAATTGAAAGAGCTCGGAAGCTTTCGGTGCCGTGCCGTAAACTGAATGAAAGCTGGAGGAGCGATCTGGAAACTTTACTCGATGAGATCTCTCCTTCATTAGTCGTTTTGGCCGGCTTCCTTCGTATACTGCCGAAGAGGATCGTTAAAAAATGGCGGTGGAAGATTCTCAACATCCATCCTTCGTTGTTACCAGCGTTTCCTGGGATGCACGCTATCAGAAAAGCGTACGAGCACGGTGTGAAAGTGACCGGGATTACCATCCATTTCGTTGATGAAGGGGTAGACACGGGACCAATAATACTCCAAAAAGCGATAGAAGTGGATCCCGCTTGGTCGCTAAGCGAACTGGAAGAAAGGATACACAAACTCGAACACTACTGGTATTCCAGAACGATAGAGGTGATTCTCAACGGTGGGTGGCACATAGAAGGAAGGAGGGTCTTTATTGAAAAGGATACTCGTCAGCTTGTATGACAAGGATAAGTACGTGGATATTTTAGGAAAACTGTGTCTCGACAACTGGGAAATATGGGCAAGTTCAGGGACCGCGAAATTCCTCAAAAAGAGGGGGATTGACGCCAGAGATATCAGCGAAGTGACCGGTTTTGAGAACCTACTCGGGGGATTGGTCAAAACGTTACATCCGGAGGTCTTCGCTGGTATCCTTGCTTCAGAACCATTGTGGGATATCGTTCTCGTCGATCTTTATCCTCCGCCGGATATAGATATAGGAGGGGTCGCGCTCTTGCGGGCAGCGGCTAAGAACTGGAAAAAAGTGAAACCAGCTTTCAATTTTGAAACGCTGAAGATGGCATTGGAAAGAGACGACGAAGAAACCAGGAATCGCCTAGCTGCCCTGACCTTCGCGCTTACGAGTAGGTATGACGCTGTCAGGGCGAATCAGTTCTTGGATGGGCTCATCTTCTCTTTGCAGTTGTCCACTTTGGAATTGCGCTACGGTGAGAATCCACACGAGAAGGCAAGTGCGTACGGAGATCCTATGTTCGAGATATTGAGCGAAAAGAAGAAGATCTCGTTCAACAACGTGCTGGACGCTGAAGCGGCGTGGTTTGTAGTGAGTAATCTGGACATGCCTGGTGCTGTTGTTGTCAAACACCAGTCACCCTGTGGTGCTGCGGCGGGAAAACTAGGAGAAGAGGTCAAAATTGTGGAAAGAGCGATAAACGCCGATGCCGAGTCCAGCTACGGCGGGATACTCGCCACGAACTTCGAGGTGACGAAAGACGTGGCAAGTTCCTTGAACACGTATCTGGAAGTTATAATAGCCCCTTCTTATACTGAAAAAGCCTTAGAGGTGCTCTCGAAGAAGAAGGCCAGGGTGCTCAAGGTGCCGAGTAATTTCACATTTAAGGTGGGAAGATACGCGTTTGGAAGCTTGCTGGTGGGTGATAGGTCTTTGCCGGGAGGAGAACTCAAGTTGAAAGTCGGAAAGCCGGCAAGTGAGGAAACATTGAGAGACCTCAAATTGGCTTACATCACGGTAGAAGGGGTTAAGTCAAACGCTGTCGTCATAGTCAACGACGGTGTCACTGTTGGAATAGGTGGTGGACAGCCTTCCAGAAAGCGAGCGGCATGGATCGCGGCTACCTTGGCAAAAGAAAGGGCGGAAGGTGCCGCTGCCGCGTCAGATGCCTTCTTTCCTTTCCCTGACGGTCTTGAGGTATTGGCAAAAGCGGGCGTGAGGTACGTTGCAGCACCGCTTGGATCCATAAGAGATGAAGAAGTGTTGTCAAAGGCAGAAGAGCTGGGACTTTCGTTTTACGAAGCACCGGGACGGGTTTTCAGACACTGAGAATGCTTCGCAGTGTGGGGTGTGAAAGTTGTGAAGAAGGTCCACATTCTGGGTTCAGGAGGAAGAGAACATGCCATTGGATGGGCGTTCAAGAGATGTGGTTTTGACGTGCACTACTATCCCGGAAACGCTGGTACTTTGCGTGATGGAACCAACCATCCTTTCGAAGGACCGAATACGATCAGTGGCATATGCGATGAAGGGATCATCATACCCGGTGCTGAAAAATACCTTGTGGATGGAATCGGAAATCTCTGCAGAAATGTGTTCGGACCCGTGAGAGAAGTTGCTCGTCTTGAGGGATCTAAAGTGTACGCCAAGAGATTCATGAAAAAATACTCGATCCCCACAGGACGCTTCGAGGTGGCAGAAACTCCCGAAGAACTCGTTCACAAATTGAGGGATTTCGCCGCACCTTATGTAATAAAAGCCGATGGTCTTGCGAGCGGTAAAGGTGTGATCATAGAGCGAGACTTCTCCAAAGCTGTTGAAAAGGGCTCCATGTTGATTGAGGGGAAACTGCTCAGGGGAGTCAAAGGACCCGTGGTCATCGATGAATTTCTCGCGGGAGAAGAACTGACAGCAATAGCCATTGTTAACGGTGAAGATTTCTCTATTCTTCCCTTTGTAAGAGACTACAAGAGGCTGGGTGACAACGACATGGGTCCCAACACCGGCGGCATGGGAGCGTGGGGCCCCGTGATGATCCAAGAGGAAACCATGATGAGGATCGAAGAGCTGTTTCGAAGAACCCTTTGGGCTGTCAAAAAAGAGGGAGGGAACTATCGGGGATTCCTGTATCTCGGTCTCATGATCGTGGAGGGTAGCCCCTATGTTCTCGAATACAACGTGAGATTGGGGGACCCTGAAACTGAAGTGATAGTGGCGTTAAACCCTGAGGGATTTGTGGAAAGCGTGTTGAAAGCTGTGAATGGCGAGAAGATTACATCCATGAAACCTCAGTTATTCGCGGTGGATGTTGTGATAGCTTCCAAAGGGTACCCAGAAGCCCCCATGAAAGGTCAGAAGGTAGCGGTACCCGAGGAAGGATTCTACTTCTTTGCAGGTGTTGAAAAAAGAAACGGCGAAATGGTGGTGAGTGGAGGAAGGGTGGTGCACGCAATGGGAACGGGTTACACAAAAGAAGAAGCTAAGGAAAAAGCGTATCTCTGGGCTGATGCGGTGGAATTCGATGGAAAATACTACAGGAGCGATATAGCCAAATGAGTTACACCTACAAAGATGCTGGCGTGGACGTCGAAAAGGGCGAAAGATTTGCCGAGCTGATAAAGAACCTTGTAATACGACCCCAGTGGATTCAAAGAGAAGAGACGGGCTATGCTACCATTTTAAAATTCACCAATCCACCCATCGCTGTTACAGTTGACGGTATAGGTACCAAACTCACCCTTCATAGGAAATTCGGTACCTGGTACGAAGCTGCTGAGGATCTCGTGGCCATGAATTACAACGATCTGCTGTGCGTTGGGGCCAAACCCATGGTTTTCCTCGATTACTTGGGCATGGAGAGTTTGGGAAAAGAGCACGAAGAGTTCGTAAAGGCGCTCGTAGAGACTCTCAACAGGTTGGATGTTGCTCTCGTTGCTGGGGAGACGGCCGAAATGCCAGGAATCTATTCCAACGAGTGGGATGCTGTTGGGTTTTGCTTAGGCCCGGTCGTCAGGAGAATACCTGCTGAAACAATCAAAGAAGGAGATCTGGTGGTGGGAGTAGAAGCCAGCGGGTTTCATTCCAACGGTTGGTCACTGATAAGAAAGATACTGGAAGAAGAGAGGATAGATCCGAGCTCTTTGGAATTCCAACTTTTAGCCGGTACCAAAATCTATCACGAGGTGCTGGATATTCTCGAGTTCGTCAAATCTCTTGCCCATGTAACTGGAGGAGGAATAAAGAGGGCACTTCGAAGGCTTTTAAGCGGTAAAGGAGCACGCGTCATCTTGAAGTCTCGCGATTATACAGACTGGATACTGAAGTATGTAAAATTCGAAGAGGCTGTATCAACTTTCAATATGGGATACGGCATGCTCATGGTGGTAGATGAACGAAAGTTAGAACATGTCAAAAATCGCATATTCTGCGAAGTAATAGGAGAAGTCATCGGCACCACTGGTTTTGAAATAATTTATGACCGCTGAATCTGAAACTTTGGTTCGAATTCCTGGGTCGCTTGTACGACCTTCAAGTACTTTTCCACTC
>QNAP01000135.1 GCA_003641795.1 Thermotogae bacterium
AAGCACAACAGTGGATGGGCAAATGAAGGTGTTGCTCCACTTTACGGAATGAAGTTTTCCTACAAGGACCTCTCGCTTTCGGTAGCAAACGGTGATCTTGACTCCAACATCATGGGAGATCAAAAGATCTTGCTGGAGTGGAATTACTTTCAC
This sequence comes from Thermotogae bacterium, assembly GCA_003641795.1. GTDB lineage: Bacteria > Thermotogota > Thermotogae > UBA12178 > UBA12178 > UBA12178. The sequence continues at coordinate 154 of QNAP01000135.1, forward strand.
AGCTTAGACTTCGAGCTGCCCACGTTCACGTACGCAAAGAAGATACCTACACCGAAAACTGAAGCATTTGACAAGATATCGGATGTGTACGCACTGCCACTTGGGTCGCGCTTCAAGATCAGGGGTATAGTGATATCACCGAAAGATCTTTTGGGAAAAGGGAGCATGTACATTCAAGATGCTACGGGTGGAATCATGGTTTACGGTAGCGCAATTCCCGCAGACCTACAAGTTGGAGATGTGGTTGTTGTTCAAGGGGCTAGCAAGGTGTGGTACGGTATCACGGAGATAGTAGCTGACTCAGTAGAAAAGGCGGGATCCGCTCAGCCTCGGATTATTCCCCTTCCTTCCCCTTCGAGGGAATATCTCTCAAACCTTGTCATGGTCGTCGGTAGTGTGGTAAGTAAGGGAGAATACGACTTCATCGTCGACACAGGTGGCTATCGAATCAAAGTTTACATTAAAAAAGGAACGAATATCGATCTCTCAAGGATTGTGGTAGGTGCAAAAGTTCGAGTTACGGGTATACTCAGCATCTACGAGGGTGAGCTGGAGATTCTGCCAAGAAGGCAATCAGATATCGTAAGCATATGACCATTAAAAATTTAACAGCCTCCACCTGAAGGTGGAGGCTGCTTTTCGGTTGCAGATTGATGGTAGGCCGTTATTGCATTGGACTAGAATTATGAACAGAAGAGAAAGCCCCCACTTCTATTTGTCTTCTGGATATGCTTCGGTAGACTTTCGAAAGTGTACTCTCTGGCATAGGATCGTATTTTATCCAGTACTCAAGGTTGTTGCGATCGACTTCCAACACGTCAAACACCGTTCCGGAGATCTCAATAGGTTCTCCATACAGACTGGCGTATACCTTCACACGATCGCCGCTGCTAAGGAGTAGGGCGTTTTTCCGTAAGATTATCGACATGCTGTCCGAACCGAAGATATGAACGCGTGCCGGAATTCTTCGCTTTTTCGCTTTCTCATTACTTGCATGCGCAACCAAAACCTCGAAAACCCAGAGAATTCTCAACGGAGCTTCTTCTCCCGGCGACGTTTCCAGCTTGAGAAAGATGTGGTTTCTCTGAGTGGAGACAACTGCGGCTTTGAAAGCCTTCGTGAGCGCTCCCGTGCGAACCTCGAGCTGCACCTGAGCCCCTTTGGGTAGGAAAACTTCCACATTTGGCGAGAGGATTTCGATCAAATTGCCGGCAACGACGTTTATCAAGGTCCCTCGAATAGTTGTTTCGCCGCCAAAAAAACGCACCACAAGGGCAACTGGGCGCGCATACAAGGATAACTCCGCCGACCACGTAGATCTTCCAAAATAAAAGCTTGGTATGATTTCACTGATCACGGCTACAACATACTCATCCAGCAGTCCTTTAACGGTCATGTTTTTCAACTCTTTAATAGCCTTTTCAATGGGTAGAGCTGCGCGATAAGGTCTGTCGTGCAAGAGGGCATCTGCAACGTCTGCAACCGCTAAGATGCGCGCTGGAAGGGATAACTCTTCTCCCTTCACGCCAAGATACCCACTTCCGTCCAATCGCTCATGATGGAGCTTCGCGATCGCGATGATGGGTTCCATAAAAGGGTCTCCCAGGAAAAGTTCGTCGAGTCTCGACACGTGTTGCTTGACTATTTCGTATTCGTCCGTTGAGAGAGCGGAAGGTTTATGAAGAATTTCGGACGGTATCCACATCTTTCCAAGATCGTGGATCAAACCAGCATAAAAAAGCATCTCCACTTCTCTTGGTTCGACTTTCATGGTGTGTGCCGTTGCCGCTACAAGATCCGCTACTCTGATCGAGTGAAGATACGTATACGGATCATGCGCGTTCAACATGTAAGCCATCTCTCTGAATCGATGTCGGTTCAAAAAGTTCGCAACAAATCCCGTGCCGCGTTTGAAGACGTGTGAAGCGATTTTACTACTCCAGTCTTTCCACCTTTTTATGAGCTTTTCTCGTTCGGAGGTATCACATATGGCGATAGCTATAAATGCTTGAGACCGCGCACCAACAGACTTACTGCCGAGACTAAACACTTCCACCGATGTATCTTCAGGCAGACCTTGAAGTAGCCATTCGAAAACGACCGGTCGATTGTATAACTTCAAAGGAACGGGTGTATCGCTGCTGAGTTGGCCAAGAAAATGCGAGAACTCTTCCGTGGATCGGAAAGTTGCTCCTTCCCAGCCGGTTTCGAATCCGATGTTCGAATCGTACGCCAAGACGATCGCATAAACCGGGTCAACGAGCTCTACTGCCGCTATCAAACGAAATTGTGTTTTGATATCTTTGAATAAATAGGTGCTTAAGAAACTTTTAAAAGTATCTTTAGAGGTGTTAAACGTCATGCAATACCTCCGAAGCGATCAGTCGGCTGTGTTAAGAATCGCCATAAAAAGATCTTATACTTTAATTATTATAAACCGTATTCCTCCATATCAAGATGTTTTCTCCTTTCTTTGTTCACCTTTTCCAATATGTTCGCCGTCTTTATCCTTCTCCAACGCTTTTCAAGGAACGAGTGGACACCACTCTTTCTTTATCCTCAAGACTTTGAATGATCCGCTGTAAGCTCGATCACAAGGTTTTGCAGAGTATTCTCTACACGCGAATATCTTTCAAGTACCTGTGTTCGGAACGACAACTCCCTCAGTTGTGGTTTTAAAAGTTCTAAAGCTCCATAGCATCATAACCGCGACTGCCCTTATCGCAGCTGTGGTTCCCATCACGGCCTTTTTGAGATCTTCCAGCGATATTTCATTGAAGGTCTCACCGTTGAAGCTACAAAAGGATGATCCAGGTGTTTCTTTCAGAAAAGCAAAACATGGGGGAGTTAAGGTCGGCGAGTTTCATCTGAAATACTCCCCAATTTTTGGGCGGGGAAAACATTAGTTTTGGATCTTTATGTAGTGCATGAGCTTTATGCTCTCTTCACTTTCGCCTCTCTTTTTGTAGTGCACTCTGCTTCTTGGTATCTTCGAAAGTTCACAGGCTCTCTTTACACTGATCTTTCCAAAAAATGCTTCCGATGAATTATCTGAAGCTCTTCTTCTTTGCTTAATAATTGACTAATATTGAGACAATACGAAATCGCTGATGTTGGTGCAGAGCATGGTACTTGCGAGGTTTGCGTTGTATAACCTGGAGCGATTATTCTGGGAAAGGTTCAAAAAATGTGTGGTTTCGGTTTATCTCTCGGTATACAGAAAAGCTTATGCGAGAAAGGCGATTTCAGCTGTTTCGGAATCTTTAAGCGGTGCCAAGTAAACCTTGACTTTTTGTTCTCTTTTGCTATATATGATATTAAATCTCGTGGGGTAGGCTGGTCTTTGCCATAACGGAAACGCCTTGTTAGGTGACATCGGGTTATTTTTCTAACGCTTTTAATGTAGCTTTCCGGATGCCATCCTTAGGAACTTCGTGTCCAAACCATACTTCTTTCCCGTTTACAAAAATTCCCCTAGGAATTTGATAACGAAGAAAAATACTTCTTTTATCTGCACAGTATTCATTAAGGATAACTTTACTTTTGAACTCTTCTACCACTTCTCTAACCCTTTGTGTGCTTCTGTACTACTTGTCGGACAAAACGTATTCCAAAAAAGATCTACTTTACTTTATTTGGATGGGGATTAAAATGGTAATTTGGAGTTAACATAGTTGGTTCTTTTACAGTTGAGTCGCAAATTTTCCATAAAATAGCTTTTTCATTTTCACGCTTTACTACTTTGAATCCACATTTTTTGAAGAAAGCTGCCGGCATAAACCAGTGACCATGATAATAACCTATTGTAACCAAACCTTTAAAACCCTGATGTAGTGCTTCCCTTTCTGCTGAAATGATTAGTTTTCTTCCTATACCTCTTTTTCTTGCTTTACTTAATACAACCAAACAAGGAATTGCCAATAAATTCTCTCCAATTGGGCCCCAGGGACATATTTCTATAGGTATCAGATGAATAAAGCCCACGGGCTCATCATTTACACAGGCAACTTTTGTTCTTGCCTTTTATGATATAAGCTTTGAAGTCAAGCAATTCTTCTTTTAGCTGAGTAATTTATTTCACATCTCGAATGACATTCTGGAGTGTCATTAACATGCGTACATGTGCCAACGAAGTACTTGTCACAATCCTTCATGCCACGTATAGTTAACAATGCCTATACACTCCTATTCTCAACCTAGTATCGCCTAACATTCCAAGCGTATCTGAAGTTCCGAGCGAAGCGAGGAATTTGGGTAAAGGTGCGAGGCGCCATAACTAAACGCGCTCTGTTATCTGACGTTGCGAGCATCTTAAAACAAGTGATTTTCGTAGGTACCTCTCCTTTTTCCTAACGCTCCATTGGGCAAACAGTTACGTAAACTTCACTTGAAAGGTTGTGTGAAAGACCAGTGAGTTTGGATGATGCGCCAGTGTTTATCTATCTTCCGATAGACCTCCGTGCAATTCCAGCGATTTTGTGTTTCCCCTCTATAAGAGATATAGTTGAAGGTCAGCACAGCAATATCGCCACAAAGCTGCACTTTAGGATTAATCAATTCATAGCGGTCTATTTGAATTTTACCGCGTATGCCTTCGTAATAAGAAATCAATGCCTTAAGGCCGTCCAAACGACGCTCTATGAAGGGATCAAAATAGACCACATCGGGGGCTGATATCTCAAGAAAACCTGATGGATCTCCTTTCCCCCATCGGTCTAAAGCCGCATGCTCCATAGCAATGATAGTTGTGGATATCTCTTTTTCATTCATGGGTATTCCTCCTTTCTCCCTGTCCGCAATGAGCAAATAACACTTTGGGGATATCCAAAGTTCCGAGCGTAGCGAGGAATTTAGATGAAGTGTCAGCGAAATTGGATATGCACCTGTTAGGTAACCCCGTTAGAGACGAGTCGCGATAATGGCGAGACATTTCGCTCGACAGCATTATTTTACAAACTCTCTTCATCTTGGAGATTATTTTCAAGAAAGTCTGAAACAACATCCCTTCTTAACAGCTCATGACAGAATTGATTTTG
>QNAP01000136.1 GCA_003641795.1 Thermotogae bacterium
AGAAGCTCTCAGCAGGAGGTGTGCCCTTTTATCATACGTAAATCCGGACGACTTGGCGCGTAAGTATGGTTATTGGGCTAGAGAGGAGGACTTTGGGGAAGGATTAAGGTGGTTACTCGAAAAAAACCGTTGGAGGAAGTTAGGTAAGAGGGGACAAGAATACGTCAAGAGAACACATAAGTACAGGAGGGTCATCAAACAGCACATGAAAGTCTATGAAAAACTCCTTCTATAGTTAGATATGACAAGTTTTTAAAGTAAGATGATTATTTTTCTCCATGAAGAAATCTATCAAAGAATATTTATTACCGTATGTGATCACTCTGAAAATTCCAACTGTGACGAGAATTAGTTTAAATCTTGTGTTGCGTCGCCAGTTTAAAAGGTTAAAGCCCGGAAAAGTGCTAGATGTTGGTTCAAATATTTCTCCTTACAAAAAATATATTCCACACACAGAATACTTGAGGATGGATATTGATGAAAGGACGAAACCAGATATCTGTTGTGACATACATCACATAAAGTGGAAGTCAAACTACTTTGATATTGTAATTGCAACGGAGGTTCTGGAACACCTCTACGAGCCACAGAGAGCCGTGAATGAAATCTACAGAGTGTTGAAACCTGGAGGCGTATGTATCCTATCTACAAGGTTCATTTATCCTTATCACCCTCTTCCAGAGGACCACTATAGGTTCACCCGAGATTCTTTGAGTTATCTCTTCAGGAAGTTCAGTAAAGTTGAGATATATCCCCATGGGAATAGACTCCAGGCGATTTGGGAGATGATCAATAGTGGAAAGATCAGAATCTTTCTTAATGTGTTTAATCCAATAATCGCCAGGATAAATTTCAAAGATGAAAAATTTCCTTGTGGTTTCGTCGTTTGGGCTCAGAAATGACAAGTGACTAAAAGATGTATGCCTCGTACAGTTCTACCAATTTATCCCGTAAGAACTTCCACTTCTCTTTCATGTCTTCTTTGTCTTTTGAGGGGAGAAAGCACACCTGGGACAAGTACTCCTCTGCTTTCTTCACGTGATCGTTCCTAACACCTTCTTTACCCACAGCCACATAAAGCATTAAGGAAGCCATCCTACAATTGACAAAATAGTGAGTAATGCTTCCTGGGAGCTTAGGTATGTTCCCGCTTCTCAAGAGTTTGAGCACTTGATATAGTGTGGTCTTAAGCTTGATATTATATTTCCTCTCGTATAAAGATGTCAGCTGAGATTTGAGCTCTTGCTCATTAATTCTGAGCTCTCCTTTTCGGCTGCTTTTTGTGTATAAGACAGTAAATATGTTGATTAGGTGTTCCCTGGATCTGGCCCAATAATCATATGCGTTGTTTATGGAAACTTTGTTGACTTCTTTAAACCTAAAGTTAACCGCTATCTTAAGGTCCTCCAAGATAGCTTTTCTATCAGGTATGTTCAGTGATTTAAGCTTCGTTTCAGCGAATTTGACCCTTTCGAGGATTGATGAGAAATATTTCCCATAAAAAATGCTGATGAGGTCTGCACACGTGAACATTGTCTTAGAAGCTTCATGACTTAACCACCTCCTCGCATGGGCGCTCTTGATATTGCTCAAGGGGAAGGAATTGAGAGTCAAGATAACTCTGTTAAAAAATAAGAATATAGCGTCCTCAATGTTAATATCTTCCTCCTTGAATTTAGGGAACTCCGAGGTGATATCCTCTCCCCACAAGGTTATCCCTTCTTTCTCGTCAAAAGTATGGGTGTCTTTGATCAACCCCTTAAGTTTGTCGCGACAAATGAAACGAATATCTATCTCAAACCCTTCCCTCTCCTTTATGCTTTCCACGATTCGCCTTAACCCCTTCGAGAGCTTCCTCTTTTTCCTCGTGATCACGAGCAAATCCAGGTCTGATATTATGCTTAGCCTCCCTTCTTCTCTTTTCCAAACACCTTCTTTCCTCGCAAGTGAACCGAAAAGTATGATAGATACAACATCGTCGTATTGGTGCAACACGCTTGAAATCGTCTCCTCCAGTGCCCTCAAGACCCTTCTCTTCGCTTCCTTATTTTCCTTGAAGAACCCTATCTTATCAATATTTTTCATCTTCATTTCCTCTTAAGGAGACTTCTTCCTTCCATTCTCTCGCTTCTCACGCCTAGTAGATCCAATAATGTCGGAGCTATATCCCTTAATCTCCCTCTTTTCCTCATTCTAAGTTCTCCGTCTTTACGGAAGGCTATGAAGGGTACTCTAGCGTCTTCATCCAAATAGCCATGCATTCCTTTAACTTTCTGAGTGTGGTAGAAATCTGGGGAGATGTTAATTCCTTTCTTCATCCAAAAAATTAATTCTCCGTACTTTTCGTGCACAGGTATTTCTCTCTTCTTCAGTTCTTTTTTTGTCACCACTTTTCCACACTTTAAAGAGGAGAGGTGCTCCTTTACGATTTCCTCAGCGCGTTCGTTTCTGAACCAGAAGCGCGCCATCGGCGAGTTCAGGAAAAAGATGTAATCTTGAAGAGGTTTAATTTCAAGTTTCCTCAGCCCTTGCCACAGATTGAGATTTTCATGTACTTGCACCATGTTGTGATCTCCAAACACGAAGATAAAATCGAACTTGCCTGACTCAAATATCTTCTTAATGGCAGCTGAGATTAATCTCAATGTTTTTCTCATCTCCGGCGAATTCGGCCCACATTTGTGACCAATTCCATCCGTTTCCCCAAAGTGCACGAAAAGGACTTTCCTCTCACCGTGAAGCATCCCCATAACTCTCTTCATCACACCTACGGTAGTGCCATATAAAAAATCAACCTCAAACCCCTCTCTTTCTAGTACACCAAATAAGTGTTCTTCGGTCCTCTTCCTCTCGTCATTCAAGAATTTTATCATGGATTCGTTCAGGGAGAAGTAAGGTAAAAAGCTCAGAGGGATGTTTATAGGGTCCACAAAGAAGCCAGAAGAAAGGAATGAACAAAGAGATAGCAATTTTCTCACAGTTGGACTTCTGTTTTTCAATGTGACCTTTTTCCTTAAGAACTTCAAGAACTTGAAAGGGGACCTTTTCGGATCGTAACAAAAATCTACAAATGTATCCGTCGTCCGAGGTGATTTGCCCGTGAATATTTCAACCCTGTTAGCGAATGTTGGGGTGAAACTTATCTCCATGTATCCTCCTTTCTCCTTTAAAGCGTACAGAAATGGTGTGGCCTCTTCATTGATGTATTCTGGGTTACACCCGTCAATTATCACAACTAGACCCTTCATCTTAAGCTAGATTTAACAAAGCTTATTTTTAAGTGCTTTTCCAATCGTTTCAAAAAGGCTATAAAACTCCGTGTTGTTGGTAATGCATGAAGAAAGCTTTTGAGGACGTGATGAGCCTCTTCTTAGGAAATATAGGTGGTATTCTACTGAGCTTACCAATAGCCATTCTCCTGGCTAGGTTGTTGGGTCCGTCGGATTTTGGTGTCTTGAGCCTCCTGCTTTCCCTGAGGGATATCTTCTGTGTTGTCACCTCCCTTGGTCTCGGGAGGGCTGCTCTGTATTTTCTCGCGAGGGGACGCGAGGAGAAGGGGTACTTCAGTTCCCTCTTTTTCATGAGGCTCCTCTTTGGTCTCATCGGTGCACTCATTTTCTTCAGCGCGTCCACATTCTTTGAGGAATATTATGGGATTGACAGGTTTGCTCTCTATGCTAAGATCATGTCTGTGGATGTCGTGCTCTCGGGCCTCTTCTCCTTCTTTCTGTACTCTTTTAATGGCCTCTCTGAATTCAAGAGAAGCGCTGTCATGAATGTGTTCTACAATTTCCTGAGGATCAGTTCTGTGGTTTTCGTGCTACTTAACATGGGGGTGTTGGGAGCGATTGGAGGGTATTTGTTGAGTAGTTTCGTCACATTGATCCTTTCCACTTACTTCCTCTCAGATTTGCTCGTGTTCTTAGTGGATAGGTTGAAAGTTCGTGAGATCATGAATTACAGCATATCCGCTTACTTCATTGATGTGTCCCATACTGTGGCGAACCTCGTACCGTTAACCATATTGGGCCTCTTCGGGAGCGTCATCGTCGGGTACTTTTCCGCTGCTTGGAAGGTGGCGAGCGTTATTTCCCTGTTTTTGGGTGCAATGAACGCGGTAGGTGTGCAAAGGATATCTAGCAAAAAAAGTTCGAAGGAACGAAAAAAGGTTGCTAGGAAACTAACGAAATATGTTGTTTATCTCTCCTCCTTTTTCGCGTTCATGATGATCCCTTTTAGCTCTCAGGTGATAAACATAGTTTTCTCGGAGTCCTTCGCCCCGGCCAGTCTCCCTTTGATATTCTTATCTGCCTCTTTTTTTCTGAAATCACTCTCAGCGGGTGCGGCGTGTTACTTATTGGGTACTGGTAAGCCAAAACCAGTGACAAAAAGCCTGTTGATATCTGCGTTGTTAGCGGTGCTTCTCTCCACCGTGCTCATCCCCTCAGAACCCCTACTTGGGATAAGCCTCGTCTTTTTGGTGGTCTCCTGTGTTTACTCTCTCATGCTCTCTTTTACAGTGAAATTCATCAGTTATAAGAACTTACTCCTCAGGAGTTTATTGTCAGGGATCGTCACAGCTGTGGTAGTGAAGTTAATAGTTCAGATCTTGCCGACGGTCCCTTCTGTAATTCTCGGTGGCTTCTCTGGCCTCTTCGTATTTCTGACGATGTTATTTTTACTGAACGGTCTGGAGGAAGAGGACATAGAGCTTTTTTCGGACTTGTTCGAAGCTGTCAGGAAATACTTTCACTTGACCTGAAAGGGAAAATTTAAAAATTCATACTTTTTCACACTTTGTATGAAAAAACGCATCACTATAAGCATTGATGAGGAACTTCTCAGGAAGTTGGGACCGAATAAGAGTAGGGCAATCGAGGAGATCTTGAGGAAGGTCCTGATGGAGAGGCCGGAAAAAGCCATTGTGTTGGCTGGCGGGAGTGGAGGGGAGAGATGTTTGAGAGAAGTGGATGGAAAGAGTGTCCTCGAGTGGAACTTCTCCTTGCTGAAGAAGTATGGCGTGGAAAAAGTGCTCATAGCCCTTGAT
>QNAP01000137.1 GCA_003641795.1 Thermotogae bacterium
CACGAGCGCCGAGTGAGCATCCATACAAAACGACCTCGAAGCCGCACGGATGCGGCTGAGAGCGAAGCTGAAGCACGACGCTGAATCTTCGCGAGGGTCGTTTTGTGGATGCGAACGAGGGAAAAAGCGAGTGCGAGCTGTGTGAATGTGAGGGATTCGCCTCTTCCTCCTCTATGTTATGTTCAATGTCCTGAACACTCACCCTCCCAGAAAGGTCGCTGATATTGTTGGTTGTTACTAATTTTTGAGACACTCTAAGAAATGATTAACAAACCTTGTGAATCTTGGAGAAAGTAGCGAAATGAGAGCTCTGGGGATTTAATTAAAATGCAATATTGGCAAGGGTGTCACTTCCTTACAAGCTTGAAACACGAAAAAAGAGCATTTTCGGGTATGTTGTGATGGACGTATCATTTGATGAGAGAAAATCAATGGGGGGCTTCCCCGGTGGGAGATCGTGACTCTCTCACCGGAGTCTCTCTCGAGGACGCATGAACTTCTCCACCAGCAGTAAAAGTCCTATTATGACGGCCACAATGGGCAAGATGATCGTCAACACGACTCGGAGAATGATGCGTTTGTGCAATTCCGAGAGAACCTCGTTAACCGTCTCATCTTTTGGATAAAGTTTCTGGGCTATACCCAAGTAATAACGTGCGTATGCGTCTTTACGCTCAAGGTTCGTTTTCAGATAGGCCAGACCAAGATGCTTGAACGCACTGACATTGTTCTTATCAAACCGGATAGCTTGGGAATAGAATTCGATGGCTTTCTGGAGATTCCCGCGATCTTCTTCAATACTACCCAGTATGTCGTACGCTGTGGATCTCCATTCAGCTTTGAGCGCATTTAAATCCGTCTCCATGAGAGTGTTGTAAGCCTTTTCGCCTTCTCCCAAAATCCACCAACTGTATGCCAACATGAACCGAGATTCTTCGTCCATTTCCCCACTTTCTGCTAAACGCAGGGCACAGTCAACAGCGTTCTCGTAATCTCCCATTTCGTAGAAGATTTTGAGAGATTCTCTCCAAAGCACGGGGGAGTTCGGTACACGTTCTGCGGCGATGCGGTAAATTTGGTACAGCCTTTCTTTGTCACTATAACGGATCCCAGATAGCACGTCCATCTCCACCACGTAAGTGTAGGACAACATAGGATTGAGAGAAAGCACTTTCTCCGCACTTTCCAATGCCAACTTTCTGTACTCCGTCGCCTCCGTTCTTTTCCACACTTCGTAGTGATACAACATCATCTGAAAGTGAGTCCACCAATCGGAGGGTGCCATTTCAACGGCCTTCTTAAAATGTTCCTTGGAAAGTGGATAGCCGTCGTAGGCCCACTTTTCCATACCCACCAACACTTCATAAACAGCTCTGGGAAGTAGCGAGGAAATCTGGTTTAGAGTCTCGTGAGCTCTCTCCCTAAGGCGAGGGTCTGGAGAGCGATTGTACAAGAAGAAGAGCGCGTAAGCTTGAACAGCCAAGGTTTCGTTTGATGAACCCTCAGGCAAATTCCACGTGTTGAGGAACGATTGCAAAACTTCCTCAAAGGTAGAGAAGTGGAAATCACCGATGGAAGAACCAAAAATGCAAGAAATGAAGAAGATGACAGAGACCATGGTGAAGTAGATATAACGTTTATGCAGACTCTTGGACATCCGTCACCCCTGCCATCAACAGGCCTATCCTTTCAAGTTCGGACTCTTTAGGTTCGGCGTAGCCGACGATCCTGCCGTCGTAGATCACCGCAACACGATCAGAAACGGTGAATATCTCATCTAAGTCCCCGGCCAAAAGCAGAACCGCAGCACCCTGTGCCTTCTGTTCAAGAAGTTTGCTGTAGACGTATTCCATAGCCCCTACATCCAGCCCTCGAGTAGGATGCTCCGCGATGACGAGCTTTGGAGTCCTACTCAGTTCCCTTGCCAAGATGACCTTTTGAAGGTTACCTCCAGAGAGGTATCGACTCCTCAAATCTGGAGAAGACGCTTTTATGCTGAAATCTTCTATCATCTTCTTTACAGTCATTCTGATCTTCCGTCTGTCTAAAGCCATCTTCCCCAGCTCGCCGTTGCAACAATCTTTCATCACCAGGTTTTCTCCAACGCTGAGATTTGGTGCAACAGCCACTTCTTTTCTGTCTTGAGGGATGTAGGCGATACCCGCCTTTATGCGGCGCGGTATGGACCACTTGGTGATGTCGTGACCATCAAAGATTATCCGTCCTTCATCTACGTCACGCAACCCGTAAATCGCTTCCGCGAGCTCTTTTTGACCGTTTCCTGCCACTCCCGCTACTCCAAGGATTTCTCCCTCTCGAACCTCGAGATCCAGCGATTTCACCGTCAGATAACCCTTGTCGCCCCTGACTTTCAATCCCTCCACTTTGAGGATCACTTCTCCCGCATCCCCGTTCATCTTATCGAACTGGAAGACAACCTCCCGGCCCACCATCATAGTGGCCAACAGCCGTGTTGAAGTCTCCTCCTTTTTGACTGTTCCAACCACTTTGCCACGTCTGAGAACAGTAACTCTGTCCGCAATTTCCATCACTTCATTGAGTTTGTGACTTATGAATATCACCGCTGCCCCCCGCTCTTTCATCTGTCTGATAGCTTCGAAAAGCGCTCTCGTTTCTTGCGGCGTGAGTACCGCCGTTGGCTCGTCCAGTATCAGCACCTCGGCTCCAGAGTAAAGTAGCTTCAGTATCTCCAGCCGCTGCTTTTCTCCTACCGTCATCTTCCACACTTTTTCGTCGGGATCGATCTCCAAACCGTACATCTTAGAAAGTCTGAGCAGTTTTTTTCTGACTTCCTGGATTTTGGGTACCACACCCAGATCTTTAAGCCCCAGCATCACATTCTCCACAGCGGAAAAAGATGGAACGAGAGTGAAATGCTGCTGGACCATACCTATACCCAACTCGAGAGCGTGTCGTGGTGACCGAATGGAAACCGGACGACCCTTTAGCAGTATCTCACCGCTGTCCATCTTGTATATTCCGAAAAGGATCTTCATCAACGTGGTCTTCCCCGCTCCGTTTTCTCCCAACAACGCATGAACTTCTCCGGCTTCCACCGAGAGGCCTATGTGATCGTTGGCAAGCACGCCAGGAAAACGTTTCGTAATACCTTTTAGCTCCAGAAGTGCCAAGTTCAGCACACCTCCACGCCTTTTTCATTGACTCGGACGGGACATGAAAACGCGTCGGCCTGTGTGGCCGACGCGTTTTTTCAACAGGATTCATTTGGGAACAGTTCCCACCACGTTGTCAACGAACCAATCTATGGACAGGAGCATTTCATCACTGGCAACTTCTCCAGCCGGGATTCTGAGGTTGCCTTTTTGATCGTAAATGGGTCCAGTGAACGGATGAAACTTCCCTTCAACGATAGCCTGCCTCACCACGTTGACCAGATGTTGGACTTCGGCAGGTACGAGATCCGTCATGGGTCCGAGATCGACCACGCCCGTATCCATTCCGCCCCAGAAGTTTTCGGACTGCCAAGTTCCATTGAAAACGTCCCTGATGACCTCCTCGTAATAGACTCCCCAATTCCAAACGGGAGCTGTGAGGTATGCTTTCGGCGCGAAGACCCTCATGTCGCTATTGTAACCGATAGAATAGGCTCCATACTCCTGTGCGGCCTGCTGGGGCGCCGGAGAATCTTGATGTTGTGTTATAACATCGCACCCCATGTTCAACAAACTTATCGCCGCCTCTTTCTCAGTTGCTGGGTCGTACCAGGTATTACTCCAAACCACGTGAACTTTGGCACGGGGATTAACGGCTTTTACACCAAGCGCAAAAGCGTTGATACCGCGGATGACTTCGGGAATTGGGTGAGCGGCGACGTACCCTATCTTATTACTCTTTGTCATAGCGCCCGCTACAAGCCCGGACAAATAGCGAGGTTCGTACATTCGCCCGAAATACGCGCTCATGTTCTTGTACGTTTTGTATCCTGAACAATGGAGGAATATCGTCTTGGGGAACTGTCTGGCAACGTTTAGCGTTGCGTCCATATAACCGAAGCTCGTGGTGAAGATCACATCGTAACCCTGAGCTGCAAGAGACCGGATGACCCTCTCAGACTCAGCCCCTTCGGGTACGCTTTCAATGTACTTTGTCTCGATCAAATCGCCGAAGACTTCTTCAATATGACGCCTTCCCATGTCATGGGCGTAGGTCCAACCGGCGTCTCCCACAGGGCCAACGTAGACGAAAGCCACCTTCAGTTTGGCTCCAAAAATCATTGCGGTAAGGAGTAACAACGCGAGTACTACGAACAACCCTCGAAACTTCATACTTAGACCTCCTCTTGGGAAATTTTGTGAGGTGTTAAATTATAACACTTAGGGTGTCACAAAAGTGAGCCTCCCACATTCAATGACGGTACCATTGAAATATCTCAAAACAAGAAAGAAAGCACAAATGAATGATTCCACGGAAACTTACAAAAAGCGATATTGTAAAGATCATTGAGTGGTTGGACAAGCTTTTGGGCTGTGTCAGGAAATTGCTGTAAAAAGGCGCAGCGGGGTTGTGGGAGCGTTTCCAAATGAAAAATCACTGATAAGGCTCGCAGTTGCGATGGTGATAGACATAAACGAAGAACGGTTAACGGGAAGAAGGTACCTTGATATGGAGGGAAACAGCCTATGATGGGATATAGGACTTTTTACAGCAAATTCTTGACACAGCCTGGCTCGGTAGTGTACAACAATCGCTGTAAAAATGGGAAAGATCCCGCACTTTTAAGAGAGCAGGGCCACAAGACCCAATTTTCAATAAAAAAGAGGAAAAGGAGGATGAGAAGCCATGCAAACCCTTATTCCAAAAGAAATTGTACACCAGTTTCTTCAGTTTCCTCAACTGGTAAATAGCCTCATATCCATCTGTGGGCGCTCGTGAGGCTGTATTGACATCCTCGTCGTGTGTGATATAATTAAATCGGTATGCCGGGGTGGCGGAATTGGCAG
>QNAP01000138.1 GCA_003641795.1 Thermotogae bacterium
AATTCCAACCTTCTCGCTTCGCCAGGCCAGAAATGTATAATACGGGAACTCCACACCGTTCTGTTGGGTATCAGTACCAGTCTGCCGTCCCATGTGCGTACCAATGTGTGATTTATACGAACTGCTTCCACGACACCAGAATCTTCACCGAGACCGATGGCTTCCCCTTCCTTGACGGCGCCGGTGGTCAAGATGAGAATTCCAGAGAACAAGTTGGAAAGAGGCTCCTGAAGGGCAAGACCCACAACAATACCACCGATTCCAAGACTGGCCAGAAGCGGTGTTACAGAGAGGTCGAAAATTTTCAGCACACCTATGACACCAATAAGACCAAAGAACACTATCAGAATGGTCTTTGTCGTATTTGGTGCCTTGATCTCCCTGCCGGCTATTTTGAAGCCTCTCGATAAAAAGAAGTAACTGATTCTGTAGAAAACCCAGAGAATCACGGCAAAAACTATGGTCAACGCGATTTTCCACAGTACGGGGTTCACAGTCACTGCTATCCCTCCCCATCGCGCGCTTTCCCGCCAATTCTATCACGTTTCAGTATTTGGAATGTCTTGCTTGATCCCCCATTTCTTCATCTTTGTGTACAACGTCGACCTGGAGATGCCTAACAACTTCGCAGCACGCTTTACGTTCCATCCAACGCGCTCGAGAACGCGTTCTATATGACGTTTTTCCACCTCTTCTAAACGTAGTGAAGACAGGTGCGCCGAGGTCTTCCCCCTGTCAAAGATGTCCACAAATACCTCTGGGGTGATCGTCGATGTTTCCGCTCGGATCGCCGCAGAGTAGATGGCATTCTTCAGCTCTCTGACATTGCCAGACCATTCCAAAGACATCAACAACATCATGGCTTCGTCGGAAAGTTCCAACGGATGGAGGCCAAACTCTTCCTCCGCCTTCTTCAGAAAGTATGTCGCCAACAAAGGCACGTCTTCCTTACGCTCTCTCAAGGGTGGAACATTAATCTCCACCACTTTGAGTCTGAAATAGAGATCTTCTCTAAAAGTTCCTTCTTTCACCAGTTTGTCCAGATCTCGATTGGTCGCAGCAATAACTCTGACATCAACCTTCTTCAGTTTTGTGCTTCCAAGTCTCTCTACTTCAGATGTCTCTAAAAATCTCAGCAATTTTACCTGCAAACTGAATGGAAGTTCGCTGATCTCGTCCAGAAAGAGGGTACCACCATCAGCCATCTCGATCTTACCAGGTTTCGCACCGTTGGCACCGGTGAAAGCTCCCTTCTCATAACCGAAGAGTTCGCTTTCAAAGAGATTCTCTGGAATCGCTCCGCAGTTGACAGCCACGAAATTGCTCCTACCACTGAGTTCATGTATAGCCTGTGCCACCAATTCCTTGCCCGTGCCGCTCTCGCCGGTGATCAGCACTGTGACACGTTTTGGGGCAACTTTTCTCACCAACTCTTTAATTTGGGCAATGGTGCGCGATTGCCCAAGCATTTTCTCGAGAACTCCACCACCAGTAGCGCGTCTCAAGCGGCATTCCAACTCCCGTCTCTCGGCAATGCGTTTTACCTCTACCACGAATTGCTCCATCTCTATGGGTTTTGTGAAGAAATTGTAAGCGCCGAGCTTTGTGCATCTGACTGCTTCCTCTATTCCTCCATGCGCAGTCAAAATCAGCACGTCAGTCCCCGCTTGGCGCAGAGGGCGAATCAAGCTCGAGCCATTTCCGTCAGGAAGTTTTAAATCGAGAATCGCGATATCCCAAGATATTCGAGAATTCGCGAGCGAACGTTTACCGCTCTCCAAACTTTCCGCGATGTGTGTTTCGAACCCCTCCATTTCGAGGACCTCTTTCAACAGGTTCGCGAAGGTCTTGTTATCTTCAATGATCAAGATCCTATGTTTCCTCGCATCTTCCACACTCAAGAACCATCACCGTTCCTTTTCCCACAGTGCTCCGAACACGTAGATCTACCTTTCCAGAGGCCAGCAATCTGTCCAGCAAGATCGTCCCTAGTCCCATTCCATCGCTTTTCGTCGTGTAGAAAGGTTGCCTCCAATTGCGCAATTGCTCTTCGGTCATCCCTTGACCGTTGTCACACAGCATTATCCGCAGCGAATTTCGTCTCGATCTGCAAACCAGTCTCACTTTTCCGCCATGCCATGAAGCTTCTACGGCATTCTTGAGCAGGTTCTTGAGCGTTTCTTCGAAGAGGAGTGGCGCAATCCTTACAGAAACGTCCTTCTCGCAATCTTCCTCGAACGTCAAGTCAACTCCTTTCGTCTTGGCAAAGGTGTTCAGCTCTTGAACGCATCGTTTCAAGATGGGCACAACTTTCACACACCGTGGTGTCGTATCGAGTTTGTAAGCGTTGAGCACCGATGTCAAAGAACGATCCAACTTTCTGAGTTCAATAACAAGTGTGTTCAAATGCGGTTCATTCCCTATCTTCTTTTGAAGCACTTGTGCAGCGAGTTTCGCGTTCGCTATAGGTGTCTTCAAACCGTGCGCTATGCTGGATACAACCTCGGCCAAAGCGGTAACGCGCTGTGTAGCTTCAAGACGCTTTTCCAGGTCTCTGAGTTTTGTAACATCTGTAAGGGTTATAAAAACTTCTGTACCAAGACGCCTCACCCTCAACAAAATGTCTCTTGTAGGATCCTTCGTGCGTACCTCAGTGGTCTCGTTTCTGCCAGAAAATTGACAACCTATCTTGTCCAAAAGTGTGTGTACCGGCTTACCCACCCATTCCCAGCGTGCAACACCCAAGAGTTCTGCCGCTGCTCTGTTCATATAACGCACAGCATCTTCGCTGTCACAGTGAATGACTCCGACATCGAGTTCGTCCAGCAAGTGTCGGAAACGTTGGAAGAGCTCCCTGAAAGCCAGAGATTCTCTGGAAAGTCTGAAAATCGCCGAGTTGGCGGCAGTCATGAGGTTCACCACTCTCGGATCACCATGAAAACTACTAAGTGAGAGCCACTGCCGTCTGTTAAGCCTGTGAATAGCTGCGTCTAACGGCTTTCTAAAACGATACTGTACGTAGATATAGAAAACAATAGCGCTCACCAAGGTACCGAGCAAAACACCCCAGAAAGACAAGGTGGAGACGAAGAAGATCAAAGGCGAGACAACAATGATGACTGGTAGTGCAATCACCAGTAAGTTCTTCATTTGGCTCTCTCCAAGAGGATCTCCTCACCACCTTCCACTCCAAGCAACGAAGCGGCGTTCCCCTGGTTTACCGCGATTTCAAGATATCCCGAGCTATCGGCGTGGATAAGAAGCTCTCCTTTCATCACATCACCAAAAGTTCTACAGTACGTCACTTTGTAAATCCTCTTGCCAACTGTTATTGAAACGGAAGAGTCGAGTTCCACTCCTATCTCTTCCATGAACGACTGTGGAACGTTCGTTTCCACATTTCCGAAACCATCAACGTAAGCAATTTCTCCCAGGATTTTGTTCCTCTCAACTTTGGACTCGTTGTACTTAAGCTCTTCGTATGTTAAGATCCTGGGGCCAACTTCTTCGAAAGACTCCCCTGCATCTATGAGAGCCGCTGTGGGAGCGAAGATATCTCTACCGTGAAAACTCGTGGACACTTTATGCCGCATGAACTTGGGGTTGCTTATCTCCCGAAGATCCTTCACTCCGTAGTGATGAGCGACCAGCGTGAAGAGACCGTTGTCGGGACCCACGAAGTAAAAGTCGTTACGGGTTTTCATTACAACTGCCTTCCTCGCAGTACCAACTCCGTAGTCCACAATGCAGAGAAAGACCGAACCCCTTGGGAAGTCACGCGAAGCTCTCAAAAGAATATGCATCGCTTCGTGCACGTTGAACGGCGATATCTCGTGGGTGATATCCACGACCGTTGCTTTAGGATTCAACGTGTAGATGATCGCTTTTGCCACACCAACGTAGTAGCTTTTGTGACCCCAGTCGCTGAGAAATCCGATCATGGGGTTCCACTCCCTATCTCTTTCTCGATCTGCTCAAAGGTCCATCCGGCTATCAATTTTTCATAAACCTTCTTCAACAGCTTTATATCTTCCCACGTCTGGTACTTGGGCGATCCAGGAGCTTTCGACTGCACGCGGAGGAGATAGCTGGGATGGTACATCACAAAGAGTCGTATGCCTCCTATCCAAGGATAGAATTTCCCACGAGCTTCCCGCATAGTAACAGGTGTCTCGAGAAAGAACGAGAGTGCCGTCGCTCCGAGACATACTATGAGCTTGGGTTGTATCAGAGCTATCTGAGCGTACAAGAAGTGAGAACAAGCTCTCCTCTCTTCTTGTTTTGGTGTTCTGTTACCTGGAGGTCTGCACTTCACAACGTTGGTTATGTAAAACTCTTCACGATTGAGCTGTACAGATTCGAAGATCTTATCGAGAAGTCTTCCCGCTCTGCCGACAAACGGTCTCCCTGAGAGGTCTTCTTCCTCCCCAGGGCCTTCACCAACGAACATGATAGGTGTGTCGAGGCTTCCTTCTCCCGGAACAACGTTAGATCTGCTCACAGAGAGAGGACAAGCAGCACAAGAAGCTATCCTGTCAATTATCTCATTCATCAGATCTTCTTTGGAGCGTATATTGCCACCTCCCATTTTAAAACGATCAACTCTCTTCGATTGAGATTATACATAGGGTGTCACAAAAATGAGCCTCCCACATTCATTTAACGAAGATATCATTGAAATTTCTCAAAACAAGAAGGGAAGCCCGAATGAATGATACCACATGAACTTTCAAAAAGCGATATTGTAAAGATCATTAAGCAGTTGGACAAACTTTCGCCTTCCTTCCCCCTTGATTTCACATTGCAGAAAGCTTGTCTTGCGAAGCGCCGAAGCGAGCACTCATACAAACGGGCACCGAGCTACACGGATGTAGCGAGCATGAAGCTGAAACAGGATGTTGAATC
>QNAP01000139.1 GCA_003641795.1 Thermotogae bacterium
CTTTTGGAAAAGGGACTACATTGGCAAAAAATCGAACCAACGTTACCGCAAGCGAACATCCAACGAGATTTCTTGGAACCAGAGGTCCCCCCCTGGGTGAAAAACTTATCGATAGACGAAGCAGCCAAGCGGCTGGGACTTTCGAAGACAGAGTTTCTCGACGGGGGATACGCGGTAAAACTCTCTTTAGATTCTCAACTCCAGCAGGTTGCAAATACGGCGCTCAGCGCAGTGAGAGAGTACCATCCAGCAATCATCGTTGTGGAGAGCACCACAGGACGCGTTTTGGCTGTGTCGGGCACCGAATACAATGTGCTTCTATCGAGGCGGCAAATGGGCTCGCTGATAAAACCACTCTACTATCTTGAAGGATTTCTCCAACACGAGATAACACCCTCCATGATGCTCGCAGATATTCCTTTTACTCTGGGAGATTGGGCACCTCAAAACTTCGACAGGCGGTTCAGAGGAACCGTCACGGTGGAGGAGGCTCTCAGACTAAGTTTGAATGTACCTTCAGTGCGAGTTTATCTGAGAGTGGGCCCTTTCAGAAGTCTTGATTTCATCCGAGAGACAGTCGGACTCAAGGGGAATTACCCGAACGACCTCACGATATCCTTAGGCACAGTGGAGTCGACACCTTGGCAAGTACTTGAAGCCTACACCCTCATCCCCAACGGCGGCGTGCAAACAGAGCTCTGCCTTGTAGATCAAATCAACGACAGATTCGGTAACACTCTTTATAAACATTCTCCTCTTGTGAAACGTATCGAAGCCGAAGGCATATTACCTTTGGGAGAGGCTATGGATATTTTAAGACAGATTCTCAAGAGTGTAGTTACCAGTGGTACTGGTGTCAGTGCTCTCGTGAAAGGGATCGATATGGGGGGTAAGACTGGAACCGCACGCAGGGATGCGTGGTTCTTCTCCTGGGCAGGAAGAGTGATGGGACTGGTTTCTATTCACTGGGATGAACCCCTGAACCTGACGGGAGGAGGAAACGCGGCACCGGTGTGGCGGGAGATTGTCGAAGGTCTTCCTTGCGTTTTTCGCAGACCATCGGAAGAAAAACTACGTCCAGCTTTGATCGGATCGTTGAACGCGAGCGTACACACCCTTCAAGATACCTACGTTCTTAGCTTGGGTTGGCCCACAGACGTGGAGAGTTTTAGCAAGCTATTGGAGGTACTATTGGAATCCTCGGAAAACGAGCGGATTAAGCTTTTGAGCGAGATCAACGAGTATGATCCTCAAATGGCTTCAGAACTTTGGAGGGAAATACAGAGGTTAGAAGATGGAAAAGCCCCCTGAAGGCACGTGCTCGATGGCTTATAGCGTTCTTCACTTTCTGTGATAATTCACCGAAGGTTTTGTCTCTGTGTACGGGGATGAATATGGGGTCGTACCCAAAACCACTACTTCCACGTATTTGCTTGGCTATCCTCCCCTTGACGATACCTTCAAAAGATAGAAGAACAGAGGTTGCAGGATCATAAAAGCTGGCCACGCAATGGAAGGCCGCGTCTCTTTTTTCGGTGTTACTGAGCTGCTCAAGAATCTTCCTCATTCTGGTTTCATAAGGACGTCCCGACATGAAGCGCGCGGACTCGACCCCTGGCTTCCCCCCCAACGCATCTACAACTAATCCAGAGTCATCCGCTATGGTTGGAAGATCGAAAAAACGCCCATAACTTACAGCCTTGATGATGGAATTTTCAAGGAACGAGTCACCACTCTCTTCAACATGAGGCACTTCGTCAAACTGAAAAAGCGCTATCAGCTTCATACAAGCCGGTGCGATGGCTTTGATTTCCTCAAGTTTATGCGGATTCGTTGTAGCTATGAGTATCGTCAACTTTTTCCCTCCTACAATCCAAGCGATTCTTCAACGCTCGTTTCGAGTTCTCTGGATAGCTCTTCAGAGAGTTTCCTTTTCGTCTCCTCGAAAATGGTTCTAAAGTCAGGGTGGTTCATCAACGCTATGAACGCTTCGTATGGGTCGTAGAGGATGACGACACCGTATCGAGGAAGCTCGCCAGCCCGGTGATATCTGTACCAAACGATTTCACGTCCTCCGTAGATCTTAACATCAGTGAAGAGCTTTTGAACCCTGTTCAACACGGTTCGCGTGGTGGACCACACTTCCGATCTGACGATGGGATCGTCTACCAATCTGCCGATGGTAGTGCTGAGCTTCGATTCAACACTTTGAACTCGCACACTGATAAATTGAGCCATCTGCTGCAACGCGTCAAGGCGCGCGCTGGCATAGCCTTCTTCCGCAAAAGGCGTTGGGGTAGAAGCGGTGCCGAAGAAGATCGTCAATTGCCCTGTACTGTAGAGCCGTCTGATTCTTCCCATCTGCGATAGATCGATACGCTCCACGAGAGAACCACGGGGAAGAGTCACCAGGGGAATCTCTTCCATATAAACGGGAACCCCTATCGGTGGGGAAGAAACGGAACCAAATTTAGTGGCGTTGGGACTGCAAGCGACCGTAAACAAGATTATAAGGGCACATAGTAGAATGACCAAGACCTTGTTCTTCACACCATCTCACCTTCATTAAAGCGATTTGAAGGCTTCTTCTAAAGCCCTGTTCAGCTCCTCAAAGAAAATGCGGCCGTTCGTTCCCGCAGCTTCTGAGGATTCCTTTATATGCAAGTATTCTTCTGACATCTTCAAGCTTGCCATCAGCGTTTCTGGATCGAAAAGTACGATAACCACGTACCTATCAAGTTCACCTGGTCTGTCGAGTCTGTATCGCACGATATCCCTCGCACCACTGAACTGTGTGTTTGAGGAGATTTGTATAGCTCTCTTGACAAGAGATTCGGTCATCGTCATCAAGTTGCTTGGCAAAGAGACCGTGGAAATGGCGGCCGAAAGTTTCCACTCCACACTTTGAACTCTCAACTCCACAAACTGGGAGATCTTTACGAAAGCTTCAGCCCTTGCCGCTCTGTATCCCTCTTCCGGTAGTGGTGTGGGGCTCGAAGATTCACCATAAAAGATGAAGAGTCTTCCTTCTTCTGCAAGCTGTGAAAGTCTCTGGCCAACGCTGTCGTCTTTCAAGTCGATTATCGCATCCGAAGGTATCATGACGAGCTTGAAGTCACCCACATACAAGGGAACGAGAGTAACCGAAAAAGCTGGAGTTTCGGGGTGACTTTGATTAGTCAGCGAACATGAACACAGAAAGACCACCGAGACCAGTACGAGTAATCCAGCAACCTTCATTCAACCTCTCCTATCTTGCGTGAGGAAAGACTGGAAAGCCCCACCAATGTGGCAAACGTGGTGGGGCCATGACCGACGTTAAATCACGGCTGCGCGTTGGGATTCTTCATAGCTTCTTCAAGGACTTTATTGAGTTGTTCGAAGAACTCTTGTCCCGCCTCTCCCATAGCCTTGGCCTGATTTTTGATCTTCTCGTATTCTTGCAAATAAAGGCGGTTCAAAGATATAGCTTCCCACGCTTGCTCAGGGTCGAAGAACATCGCGACTTTGTAAACCTTTCTGCCTTCGAGCTCGAATGAATAGAATGCGATCACTCGTGCGCCCATGATCTCGGCGTTTGTAGCCAATTCCAGAACCCTTTTCATGAAACTTTGAGTAAGAGAGCGGAGCCGCTCCTTGCCTTTCTCGTCGGTGATAAACTGATTCATTACACCACTGACCTTGTCTTCGACAGCCTTCACTCTTGTTTGCATAAAATTAGCAAGATCGTTGAGCGCTTCTATCCGCGCGCCGGCACGCTTGTCCTCAATAGCACCACCACCGGTGTAATAACCATAGAAAAGCTTGAGCTTTCCAGCCTTCCAAAGTTGCTCCAGTCTGGGTGCCACTGTTTGATCGACTTCGATCAGGTTGAACCCTTTCCGAGGTACGGTGTCGATGACAACCTTACCGATTTTCACGTCCACTGTAGGTGGTGGGAAAAACCATCCACAACTCGTCAACCCCACGACCAGTATCACCACAAATGAAATCACCAAAAGCCTCTTCATCCTTTTAGCACCCCCTGATATGATCTCAAACTCGTAGTGTTTGACTATCGACGGCAGAGACGGGTTCAATCTTAGAAAAATTCGAGTATCTTTGCGACGCTATCCAACACCTGGACCGTCGATGGAAGCGAACACATCAAATCTTCTCTTTTCGTTTCTCCGCTGAGCACTAAAACAGCGTCAATTCCCACTTTCTTGGCCATCTCTATGTCCGTGTAAAGCCTGTCACCGATTAGGGCCACGTCTGATCGTCCAAGTTTCAATCTTTCCAACAACGAGTATATCAAGTGGGGGTTGGGTTTACCAACTATGACATCTGGCAGTTTCCCCGTGGAACTTTCTACAGCAGCCATTAGACTTCCAGCATCGGGAATGGGGCCTTCTTCCGAAGGACAGTTGATATCTGGATGCGTGGCAATATAAAGAGCTCCCTTTCTGACGAAATGACAGAAGCGCTTGAGCTTTTCATAAGTAAGCTCGGTGTCGAAGGCGAGGACAACCACATCTGGTGATTCGTCCGTGATTTGGACCCCACTTTCTACGAATTCTTGTCTCACCGATCGCGTACCCAACAGATAAACCCTGGCGGACTTGTGATAACGTTGCAGGTGGGTGATGGTGGCGTCCACAGAGGAGTAGACGGAGAAAGTTCCCCGTTCAAACCCCATATCGACGAGCTTTTCAAGATGCTCACGCGAGGTTCTCGAGGAGTTATTGGTAAGCACGACAACTTCTTTTCCTTTTTGTTTGAGTTTTTTGAAAAGCTCAACGGCGCCGGGTAGCGGTTTGCTGCCGATGTTGATAGTTCCGTCCATATCGAAGATGTA
>QNAP01000140.1 GCA_003641795.1 Thermotogae bacterium
CTACGAGGAACTGGAGAAGGAGCTTAGAAAACGGATCGAGGAGGCGGCAACGGATGATGATAAGAAAAAGTACTTCGTGCCCTTGATCAACTACTGGGCAGTGGATTGGAATTACGATGGGACCGTGTTTAAACACGATTTCGTGAGCTTTGACAAGAAGCCAGGGGAGGGCAATGTGAAGGTCCGAGCCAAGCGCAAATATGAAAGGCCAGGAACCTATCGGGTCGTGGTTAAAGTGACGGATATATTCGGTGGTGAAACCTCTAGGGAACTTATCGTTAATGTGAGGGGCTAAGGATGGCCAAGAGGAGAAAGAGCAAGAGCATCACGTTTGAAGTCCACAAGCCTCCCGCGGAAATCTCCTTCGTTCCTCCGGACTCAATCCTTGAACCATACCCGAAGGAAATAAAGCTAAAGGACCATTATCTTGAGACTGTTAAACGGAAATTTAAGGAATATATTCAAAACGGCATCGCATGGGCCAACGAGCAGAGAAAAAATGGGAATCCTTTCGCTCGCCACCCTTCAGAGGCTGTTGCCACTAACAATCTGCGGCTTCAAGTGAAAAAGTGGCGTGAAGAAGGTTATCCTGATACAACCGAGACTACCCGTTACCTTCTCTACTACTGGTTTGAGCACCCCCGCGAGAAGATTTTGTGGTTTTCCCAACGGGAAGCGGTAGAAACCCTCATCTACCTCTATGAGGTGGCTAAAACCCTCAAGGTCAGTAAGCTGATAGACAGATACGGAGCTTTCCTCTGTCCAGCAGAAAAAGAGTACGACCAATACCCCCGGTACGCGTTTAGGATGGCCACTGGTTCCGGAAAGACCCTCGTGATGGCCCTCCTTTCAGTTTGGTCTTTCTACAATTACCTCCGAGAAGACCGGGAGAACTATAGCAGGTTTTTCCTATTTGTGGCTCCCAACCTGATCGTCTACGACCGCTTGCGGAGGGACCTAGAGGATCTCTCGATCTATGGGGAGTTCGATTTGATACCCCCGGATTGGCGAAATGACTTCCGAATGCAGGTCGTCACACGCGATACATTTTCCGACAAGGACAGGTCTCCGCCTTCCGTAGAAGAGGGCATGGTTTTTGTAACTAACATTCATCAACTTGGTCTTCCAACTAGAGAAAAAAAGGAGAAAGAAGATCTGATTAGTGCTCTTTTCGACAAACCTTATCCCGGGAAAGAGCCTTATAAAACTACGTCTATAAAACTATGGGACATTTTGCAAAATCACCCACATATAATGATTATGAAGGATGAGGCCCATCATATCCATCGGGAGGAGAGTAAATGGCAGAAATACATCTGGGATCTTCATAAAGACTTGCGCAGCGAGCACGGGAAAGGCGTCTTCATGGAGCTGGATTTCAGCGCCACTCCTAAAGACGAGAGCGGCGCTTTGTTCCCATGGATTATCGTGGACTTCTCCCTCCGTGAAGCCCTGCAGATGGGGATAGTGAAGTATCCTGCGAAAGTCGTTGTGCACGATGCTCCAGCTCTTAAGCGTGGATTTTCTCTCGAGGAGTTCATGCCCTACATTAAAGCGGCTTTGGAAAGATGGAGAAAACACAAAGAGAAGTTAAAAGAGGTTAGCAAGAGGCCCGTCCTTTTCATCATGGCTGATGAAGTTCCCAATGCGGAGGCTATATACGAGCGGCTATTAGGGGAGCCAGACATAGACGCTTCCACGATGGTTTTGATCCATTCGGAGCTTGAGGAGTGGCGTTCCAGGGTAAGGGAAAAGGGCCAAGAGATCGTTTCGAAGATAAGGATCAACGGGGAGGAGAGAGAAATAGATAAAGACTTGGCCATTCGACTTGTGAGAGGGATCGATGATCCCGACAGTCCCATTGAGGTGATTGTAAGTGTAATGATGCTGAACGAGGGCTGGGATGTTCGTTCTGTGACTGTAATTTTGGGCCTTCGGTCCTATGCATCCCCCAGGGAAATCCTTCCCGAACAGGTGATTGGGCGGGGGCTCAGAAAGCTTTTTCCCAACGAAGGAGTGGACATTGAAAGATGGATCAACGTTTTGGAAGTGGTTGGCCCCCCGAAGCTCTTAGAGGTGCTGAATAAACTGGAGGATGTAGAAGGCATAAAGATTCCCGAAGCACCAGACAAATTCTTTATATCGTTTAATTCGAGGATTGACGCCCCTGATGAGATGAAGTTTCCTATCCCCAGGACTGAATCTTTATCGTTCGTTGAACACATAGAGACAAGGGCGCTTTTGACAGAACTGTTCTCCCGTTTGCCTAAAGGCGTCTTCAAGTATAGCGACGTGAAGAAATTCCAGAGAAGCTATGAGTACGAAGTTGTGGATATGAGAGGTACGACATTGGATCGAGGAGAAATACGGGCGGGTATCGGCGATATTCCCGCGTACCAGCTTGCTTCCCTAGCAAGGGAACTTCAGAAGGAGATTCCGTTGCCAAACTCCTTCGGCCTAATCTTGGAAGAGTTAGAACAGTACATAGGAAAAGTCCTTTTTGATGGTGAGGTAGCTTTGAATGAGGATATTTTGAGTTTCCTCTCGGCCCAAGGGTGGTTCGCTAAGGTTCGGGAGCAGATTCTTCAAGTAGCCCGTGAATTGATCAAGAACCCTACATTCTCTGTTGAGATTCAAATCGGCCAGCAGATCAACGTGGACCAACTCGGTAGCTTCCCGTGGTATAAAGATTTTGTCGATTCAGAAAAAAGTCTCTTCGTCCGCGTGGCTTATGAAGACGATGCAGAAAAGCGGATACCGTCTGCTCCAGTTGATAACGAAATGGAGGCGAAGTTCGTTTCGTTTCTCACCAGAGCAGAGGATGTGGTGTCTTTTGTCAAAAATGTTCCCCATGTGGTCCGTTTCTCGATCCATTACTACGACACCAGAGAACGAAGATGGGCAAAGTTTTATCCAGACTTTCTTGTGAAGACCAATCATGGCTATTGCATAGTGGAGACGAAGGGGAGAGAGGAAATACAGATTGTCGATAAAAATGTTGCGGCCAACAAGTGGTGTGAAGCTATCACTCACGCCACAGGCAAGCCCTGGGTGTATTTGTATGTAAGAGAAAGCGATTGGCACGGAAAAAGCGCGTTAGGAGAGATAAGTGGTGGCTAAGAAAAGCGCGTTATTACTTCCAGTTGTGAGGTGAGAGAATGGGGGCAAAGCAACATCAGAAAATTATTTGGTTACCGGAAGAATTAGATGCTGATCATCTGGAGCATCTTGGAGCAGCTTTACTGGCAACAGGTGGGATGTTCGTCGAGAAAAATATTACCGAAAAGGTGGCCTACCGTGAGGAACTGGAAGAAATCGATGCTTTCGGTACAGTGTGGAGGAACGGTTGTGCACTCAAAGTGTTGATTGAAGCCAAGTCAGGTCAATGGGGGGGTCGAGAGCTTTTCTCGCTACTTGGCAAGAAAGAATATCTTGGAGCACATACAGCCGTTTTACTGCATTGTTCTGGGACTACGAAACCAAAACATTTAGAGCTAGCCAAGCGTTTTGGAACCAAAGGGTACAAAGTACTTATTGCAGAAGCCAGCAAAGCTACAGCTGAACTTATTGCCGATATATGTGAAGAAGACGAAGACGTTGTGTCCCAGAGGTTAGACACCATCCACAGTTTGCAAACATGGCGTTATGCATTTTGGACTGAGCGAGTCTTATTAAAACATCTTATAAGACAAGCCAAGGCCTTTGGTAGTCAGGTAAAGAGTTTGAATGAAGCACGGGGCTTAATTGATAGGTTCAACGGATGCTTTTTCCAGCATGATCCCATAGAGCAAGCCCGCCTGCTATACGATTTCTATTTCCAACATCCGAAGTTAACGCAGGAGATTGTTGAAGAACGACGCCGAATTGCGCCTGGGGACGAGCTTCGAGGGCTTTCAAGTGAGCAGGCTTTTTCCGCATGCCTTTATGATGGCAAACTTGATGAAGCTCAAGCTGGTTTGTACTTGGAACACCGAGCTCGGTGTTCGCTTTTGAAAATAGCCGTGGATTTAGTCATGACAAACTACCCACGTCCACCTGAACCATCCAGGGTGAAGGATTATCTACTTCCTGCTAGCTTTTGGAAGTTTATAAGCGCAGTTTCCCAAATGCCCAGTGTTCAAAAGCTTCCACAGCTTTGGCAGAGCTATGTCTTTGGTTGGGGCGGTTTCATTGTGCTGGATCGTGAAAACGATGAGTATGCCAACATTGGTTTGGAAATAGACCTGAAACCTGAGCAAGTAAGGGCGGGGTTAAAAACCTTTGATCAGCTTTTCCCTATCGAGGACGGATGGCACTATGAGCAGAAGGACACAGGATTACGTATATTGAAGTTAGTTCCGAACGTGATTCGTGCACTTGGAGTTCAACGGCGGCGTTGGATTTATGGCGATGAACGTTTTTTGGGGAAGTTGCCACCTTTAGGCTTCAAAGATTGCAAGAAATGGGCAGAATGTGGTTACGAATTACTGAGCTAAAACCTGATTTAAAAGAACCTTAGCCAGGGTTATGCAGCAGCAGGGGTCAGAAGCAGCGAGGGTCAGTAGGGTCGTAGGGTCGGGGGTCGCGTAGGGTCGGGGGTTGCGTCTTTACATTTGATCGCGGGCTGGCGTCCCTGCACTGCCCGGGAGGGTCCCAGCAAGGAAATCGCACTGGTCCGCGGAAATCCAGTTGGAAAGCTGCCGTGCCTTCGGACACATCTCTGAAAGCGCGCGCCGCTTCAACCCACGTTTCCCCCTCCTTTAGCCCCTCCACATGGCCTTCGGCCCGTTCCGGTGGGACACATCTCTTCGCCGCCCTCGCGGCATAAGGTTTTCCCC
>QNAP01000141.1 GCA_003641795.1 Thermotogae bacterium
AGACAAGCTTTCTGCAATGTGAAACCAAGGGAGAAGGGTAGAAGATGCTCACTCGGCGCTCGTGAGGCTGTGTGATCGTGTGGGATTCTGAAATGATGGGGAGAAGTGCTCGCTTCGGTGCTACGCGAGACAGGTATTCTTGCAATGTGAAATTGGTGAAATGTTTCAATGGTACCACCATTGAATGTGGGAGGCCCACTTTTTTGTGACACCCTATAGTGTCGGGGAAACTGGCGTCTGTTTCCTTGACTTGAAAAGTTACGAAGTGTATAATTAACATCGGTTGCACACTTTCACAAGAAGGGAGGAGATTTCGGTATGAAGAGAACGTTGCTTGTTTTGATGGTGGTCCTTGCCGTCTTGAGTCTGGGATTTGCTGAGAAGGTCGTAAACTACGGTATCTTCGAAGACATCACCACAACGAACTTGTGGAATATCATAGGCCCCGGCTCGACCACCTGGAATTTCACGGTACAGCTTTGGAAATGGGGATCGCTTCTGGGGATGAACAAAGATGGCATGGTGGTTCCCAGTTTAGCAGCGGATGTTCCAGGGCTCGTCAAAGAGGGGGACTACTGGACGGTAACGGTGCCGCTCAGAAAGGATGTCAAGTGGAGTGACGGGGTACCTTTCACTGCCGACGACGTGCTCTTCACTTACAACACCGTGCAAGAGCTCCAGATCCCCGGAGGTAACTGGAGCGGTGCTTATGAACCTGAAAAGGTGGAGAAGATCGACGACTACACGGTGAAGTTCTACTTCAAAGAGAAGAAGACCATGACCATTTTCTTCGACACCCTCATGACCGCCATCGCGCCCAAGCACTTCTGGGAACCTTACGTTGAAAAGGCCAAAACTATGCCCGACCCCGCTCAGTGGCTCCTCCAGCAGAATACCGTCGAACCTGGTATCACCGCCCTTGACATCACCAAGTGGGAGAAAGGTGCGTTTGTCGAGGCTTCCAGAGTTGTCGACGACTACTGGGCTGAAGGTGAAAAGGGCCTCTTCTACGAGAACGGCGGATACGTGATCGACAACCCGAAGACGGGCTTCCATTGGGAAAGTAGTAATCCCAAGCCAGAAGGGAAAGTGACTTTGGTTGTCGAGACCGGACCTTTCGTCGACAGGCTGACGTGGAGGATCTACGGTAACAGACCCGCCGCCGTTCAGGCGCTGCTCAGCGGTGACATTGCTTACATTCCCAATCCATTGGGTCTCACCGCTGGTGAGCTCCAGCAGGTGCAGGGTCAGCCCGGCATCGAGATCGTGACCAATCCCGCATTGGGATTCCGCTACATCGCGTTCAACATGAGAAAATACCCGATGAACATCAAAGAGTTCCGTCAAGCCATCGCAGCTCTCATCGACCGCGACTATATCTGTAACAGGGTGCTCCAGGGCAAGGCCATACCACTGGCCACCCCAGTGCCACCTGCTAACAGCTACTGGTACAACCCGGACGTGAAGACCATAGGCGAAGGGCTGAATCGTGGAGAGCGCTACCTGTTAGCTATCGATCTGCTCAAGAAAGCGGGATTCAGTTGGTTGATACCACCCAAGATCGATCCTTCCAACACAAGAAACCCCGTGGTGAGAAAGGGTAAGGGCCTCAGAGGTCCCGATGGTAAACTCGTTGAAAAGATCGAGCTCATGGCTCCCAGTGGAGAGTACGACCCCATGAGGGCAACTGCAGCTATCTACATCGAGCAGTGGGCCAACGATATCGGGATACCCATAGAGGTCAAGCTCACCGACTTCAACGAAATCGTCACAAGGGCCTTCGACGAAGTTGACTTCGATATCTACATGCTCGGTTGGGGAATCGGCAGGGTGCCCACCTACTTCAAATCCTTCTGGTACTCGAAAGAAGCGGCACCTCAAGGCTTCAATACGCCGGGTTACAACAACCCCGAGTTCGACGCCCTAATTGACGAGTTCGAGCGTGCGGACAACTTCGAGCAAGCTCGGGAAGTCATCATGGAGGCCCAGGAGCTTCTCGCGGAAGATCTGCCCTATGTAGTGCTCTTCACCACACCGCTTTACGAAGCTTACAGGGCTGACCAGATCGTCTTCCCATTCACCGATGCGCTCGACGGAATTCAAAACTACTACGGGTTCCCCGAGAGTGTAAAGACGGTGAAGTAATGACAACAATGGCACTTTGAAACATCTTTTCGACCCCCCGGCTCTTGCCGGGGGTTTTTGCCTGTAAAGAAAAGGGAGAGGTGGAAGATGTCGGTCAGGAAGAGGACACTTCTTTTGACGATCATCGCACTGATCACCGTATCCGTGGTGATGTTGTTAGTACCAGCGTTGAGACAGAGCTTTATTTATGCGTGGTTACCGTTCGCCGCCGTTGTGGTTTCGCTGCTTTTCGAACGCAAGCCGGCGAGGTTTTTGGCACTGGTAGTGACCTTAGTTGCTTACTACGGCGCAGTGTTGGAAGTGAAATGGCTCGTCATTTTTAGCCCAAGGTTTAATCTACTCATGGCGGCCATCGCCTACACTTTTGCTTTTCCCATGCACGGTTTGACCAAATACATTCGCGGGCGAGTGTTGCAGATAATCATCCTCTTGGTTATATACGTTACCATAGTTTTCTTCATCTTTCTCGCCATGCCCGGTGATTACACCACGAAGTTTCTCGACCCGAGAATTATGAAAAACCCCGAGATGTATGAGCGTCTCAAGCAGCTTTTCGGGGTGGAAGATCCTTGGTATGTGAAGTACTTCAAACACATGAAAAACTTCTTCAACTTCGAGTTGGGCATCTCCTTCATGGAATATCCCAGGCCCGTGTGGGACATACTCGCTGA
The DNA here is from genome assembly GCA_003641795.1 of Thermotogae bacterium. Lineage (GTDB taxonomy): Bacteria > Thermotogota > Thermotogae > UBA12178 > UBA12178 > UBA12178. Next base: position 2,817 of record QNAP01000141.1, read on the forward strand.
AAGGTTGCCCAGAACGGTTTTCCTGTTTTTGTGCGCAACACTCAGTTCGTTTATGTTGGGGTTCAATGTGGGAAAGCAAATAGCGTGGAAGAGAGGAGGTTTTGCTGACAAGACAGCTACTGTGGTGGGCATAGTTTTTTGGACCATATTCACACCACTCTTCATGCTTATCATGATCTGGCTCTTCTCAGTGACCCTCGATCTTTTCCCGTTAACGGGGTTCATAGATCCTAACAAGTGGCACGGTGTCACCGATTTCACAGCTCAGGAGGTCTTCATCAGGTTGCTGTGGTCCGGTGTGATACTCGTTCTCGCTTGGGCGGGAGGGATAGCCTTAGCTTCCCGCGCCAAGACGTTGAAGATGAAAAAGGCATCAGTTTACGGTATACTGGCAATCACGGGGGCTGCTGTGTTGATCTATTGGTGGCAGAGTGGACGCGGTTATTACGCCCTCGATATCGTCTACCACGTGGTCCTTCCGGTTATCTCGCTCACGATCTTGGGTTTTGCAGGAAGCATGTTGGTGATGCGCGATACTATGTTGGAAGTCGTCAGGGAAGACTACATCACCACGGCGAAAGCTAAGGGATTGCCTGACAGAGTGGTTAGAGACAAACACGCTGCCAGAACAGCGCTTCTTCCGTTGATCACCAGCTTCGTATTGGGGTTGGCCCGTACTGTAAGTGGCGGAGTGATCACCGAAAGCATGTTCTCCTGGAAGGGTATGGGTTGGACACTGCTTTACGCCACGATCCAGCAGGATACTCCATTAGCTCTGGGAGCGCTCACTTTCACCGGGGTCTTTGTGCTCATAGCACATCTGATAGCCGACGTGCTTTACGCGTTTCTCGACCCGCGTATAAGGTACTGAGGGGTGATCTGGATGTCGAACGGCGAAAAGACTACCTACGAACCGATTTGGAGAATTCGTTTAAAGCTGTTCTGGAGGAATTTCAAAAAGAACTGGGCCCTCTTTAAGGAGCGCAAATCAGGACTTTTCGGTCTCTATATGATAGTAGGATTCGGGATCTTCGCGCTCATGTATCCAATCGTAAGCCCTTACCTGGATGAATCGGTCTACAACCCGGTGATAGGTACAGACCCGCATGTACGGGATATGTCGTACATTGTAAAATACATGTCTCCCCAGAACGTTATGAAAGGCGTGGAGATTCCAACGGCACGTTACTTAACCTACGCGATTTTGGACCAAGGTGAGGGATTTTTGACGGCGTTGCGAGATGCTCTCGATCTCGGTCAGAAAGCTTTCATCGGTCTGGAAAATGCCCAAGCGTTTAGACACATTCTCAGCACTCTCTCCGATAACTACGAACCGAGAAAGATGAGGACGAGACTCCAGTTTGAACTCTCCTCCCTTCTCAGTTCGGGGTTGATCCGGCCCAGGGCTATAACCGGTGTTGAGGAGCTGACTGACAGATCCAAGTTCAGTCTTGACAGCTTCGGTGCGGTTACGGAAGACGTGGGGCTCGAGACACTGGCCAAGGCATTTGCCGGTGTGGAAGACGAACGCACGATATGGCGTGCCTCTTTGAGGGTACGTGCGCTTTATGGTTCACAGGAACGAGACAGGTTCGAAGCCATGGTAGAAGAGAATCGCGGGAAAACGGAGGAGATAAGAAAAGCCGAGGAGCGCATTTTCGAATCCGTGGCTCGGTTGGTTGTTGAAGGATTGTTGGATATCAGTTTGAACATAGAAAGACAGTCCAACTTCGAAAGTGCTGTTCTCAACAAAACGGTGGACACCTTGGATTTCGTCAAAGTCTCCGCGTACCCCATCATGAGGGATCTCGCCACCGTCTTACTATCTGAGAAACGATCCGAAGAGTTCGAGTCGTATCTGAGAAACTCGACTTCTCCAGAGGTGGTCATCCTCGCCGACCTCTACAGACTTTCCGCAGAACGAGTGAAAGATAACGTGGAAGGGAACGCGGAATCTCGAGATTTCTATGTTCAAGGCGCGAAGGAATCACT
>QNAP01000142.1 GCA_003641795.1 Thermotogae bacterium
GTATCACCCCTATGTTCTTGGCATGATTGGCGAGCTCTTCCACTTGCTTAGCGGTCTCTTGGACATCTCGATAGGTCCGGCGCACCGTTTCGCTTACAACGTCAATTGCATTCACGCCATTTTTGACCGATTGAGCAACGACTTCCGAGCTTTCAGCTAACTCTTGAGCTGATTTGGAGACGTTTTGAGCGCTTGCTGCCACCTCTTCTACTCCCGAAGTGACCTCTTGAAGGGTTGCGGAGATGTTTTGGAATTCCTCAGTTGCGCGCTCAAAAGCCTGTGTCACCTCTTGTGCAGCCGCTCCCTGTTCTTCTGCAGCTGCGGCAAGGTTTTGAGCCAAGGTGTTGCTCTCTTTAGAAGATTCAATAACACCCGTCAGCACTTCCTTGAGTTCTGCTATCATTTTCTTGATGGCATTTCCTACCCTACCCAGCTCGTCGCTTCGATTCAACTCAAACGTGTGGGTGAGATCACCACCAGCAATGGTCCCTACCGCCGTTTCCAAGGTTCCAGCAGCCTTGCCAATGCCGCGAGCGATGAAGTAAAGAATCACGATCACGATCACGACCGCCGCGATACCGGCGTAGAGTATGGGAAGAAGGAGCGCCATAACGTCTTTTTGTATATCGTCTGCGTAGATTCCTGCACCGATCGTCCACTGATAGGGTTCGAAGAACTTGGCATATGTGATCTTCGGGACCACTTTTTTCTGGCCGGGCTTATCCCAATAATATTCCAAGATGAACTCTCCATTTTTTCGAGCACCGTCTGCGAGATCTCTGATCACGTAGACCCTCTTTTTCTCATCCGGGTTTTTATCCTGGATTGTCGAGCCATCTTTCCCTTCGAGGGTTGGATGTACCGGCAAAACATAATTGGAGTCGATTATGAATACGTAGTTATCACCTTGAAACCTCAAGGGGCTAACCAGTTCTTTCACCTTTTGCACGGCCTCTTCATGGGATAGCTTGCCCGCCTTTTCCTGCTGGTAAACCTGCTCCACGATCGAGTAAACCAATTCCACAGGACTCTTCGCGGGCTCGACAGCACGGTCTTTCATCTTGTCAGCTGCGGTAAAGTAGAGAACCACCAGTGCAACACCGATCAACGCTATAACTGCGAGACTCGCTACTGTAGTTATTAATGTGGAGAGTTTTTTGAATCTAAACACGCATCATCCCTCCTAAGATGAATTCTTTCTGCAATTAGACTTGCTGATTATAGCATTTGAATCCAGTACAAGTTTAATTATACACGTAGTGTATGGCATAATGTTGATGAAAGACCAGATGTTAGCGAACCCTTTTTCAACAACCCGCCAAATCATCGGGAGGTGTTTCGTAACGAGAAGCGGGTTCACGTTGATTGAAGTTTTGATAGCTTCTACCATCATGATGATCGTTTTCATCGTTTCCGGTATCGTACTGGTACAGACCATCCGTAACAGCGATATCTCTTTGAACAAGCTTCTCGCCACCAAAGAGGTGATAGAAACCGAGGAAAAATTGAGAAGGATTCTATCGAGAATGGGGCCAAGGCTCGATGAGGTCACGTTGACCTCAACCTCTGTGAGTTTTAAGGTGAGAATACCCTTTGGAAGCGACGGACTCTCCGTGGATCTTTCTGAGCGGATAGCTTTTTACACGGACGGGACTCTCAGATACGAGCGAATGTCCGATTCCGTCACCCCATTGGCCACCATCGGTGAAAATCTGGAAGAGGTCAGATTCTCAATGCCGGCTCCGGGAATCGTGAACTACAGCATAATGAAGAGTATCGGTACGGTCAGGGTGACTTTCACCGGCGGCGTTACCAGCCCCAACATGAGGTGAAACCATGAAGAAAGGATTCGTCCTTCCCTTGACACTACTGGTGGTGGCCACCATGAGTATACTCACAACCACTATCGTTCTTTCACTCTCCAGCGTTACTTTGAAAAACAGACACGCCATTGAGGCGTCACTGGAACGCGTAAGATCTATGAACGCACTCCAGTTCGGCTTGAGCGTGGTGGCTTCCAAAGCACGTGGGTTAGAAGGGTTTGAGGTGTCCTATGACTCCACTTCTCCCACCTGGGTTGCCGATTTCGTGGACGAACTCACAAACAGGAGTGACGGAGCGTACTGGCAGAGTACACTCGCCCAGGTCGGCACCGGCACGTGTTTCTACATATCCCAACAGGAATCTCTGAGGGACCTCTACAACAATTTGAGAGATTACCTCGGACCGGGAGCGGAAGTGGTGGCTCTCCCCTTCCAAGATTACGACACCCTTTCCTTAGTGGTAGCCAAGGCGGGAAACAGATACTCCTTCGCTGTTGTCAGCACGTACTTTCTAAACAGGTACGCTTATTTCACAGAAAGAGAGGACAACCCCTATTACGGAGAGATATGGTTCACCACCGGCGATGTGATCGACGGGCCGTTTCGTTCTAACGATCAGATACGCGTTCATGGCGAGCCCGTCTTCAAAGGGAGTGTGGAAGTCTACGACGATCCCTCTAAGGATGGTACCGGTGTTGTGTACCATCCAAACGGTGCCACACCCGTCTTCTACGATCCCTACAGTCCGCGACTTCTCTCTGAAGAGGATCGGCAGCGCTTCAACATGGAAGTGTTGAGGGATCAGTACGAAAATGAATTGGAAACGATGGTGGCAGCACCCAACGCGGCGGTGGAGTCAAGTCAACCAGTGGGATTGGATATCAACTTACCTTCCGATCTCATGCTGGTGGTGGAGTTCAAAAGCGCTCCCGGTGAAGGGCAAGATCACTGGTTGAAGGTCTACACCTTGGACAAGAGTTATTATCCTAACAAGATGAACAAAGCTTCGCCACTCTTTCATTTGAAGCCCAATCCTGATGGAACCTGGCACTTGGTAGTCACCGGAGACGACGCCAGAAGCCTGCTGGGATTGGACAAAAACAGTGAGCACGACTTTCTCTTCAACGGCGTTATAAAATCCAATCAAGATATCGCCATAGATAACAGAGGTAACGTGGGAAAACCCACTTATGTTGACGGTCAGTACACCATCTACTCGGAAAACGATATCTTCATCCACACACATATCATCTATGAAGATTATCGTGACGCTTTGGAAACCATGGCGGCATCCGAAGGAATACACGGTGCCAATCAAATGGACGAGCTCCAGCTCACCAAGGAATACAACGAGCTGCTGAAAGATGTGTCTTCCGATGACTTTCTCAACATCGTGGCCAAAGACAGTGTCGTTATCATGGAAAAGAAGGAAAACTTGAAGATCTTCGGAAGCGTTTACGCTTTCGACGGAAGTTTCGAAGTCTACAGATTCTATCGAGGAAGTCCCACAGGTCAGTTAACTGTTTACGGCTCACTCATGCAGAACTACCGCGGACCGGTAGGGACTTTCGATCCCGACACCGGTGAAGTTGAGACGGGATATGTCAAAAACTACGTCTATGATTGGAGAATATTGGGTGGACTCGGCGCTACTGTGAAAGGAACACCTTCGGCGCGAGGAAGGCTTCTCGTTCTCACGGTGCTGGGGGTGAATTGATGAAGAGCGGTACGTTGACTTTGGAAGTTCTCATTGCGATCTTGGTTCTATCCATCGTTCTGGTTTCTGCCATGAATCTTTTGGTCCAGGGCACCAAAGGCGCCAGCATACAACTCCACTTGGCCCAACGTTCCGCCCTCCAAAGATTCGCGGCGGAGACTGTCTGGCGCCATACGGTGGGAGAATCCCTAAACGATGGTGATTTGAAAAACGAGATGGTAACGGGATTCTTCGGTGAGAACCAGGTCAGTGGGATCATGACGGTAGACTCGGTGCACTCAACGTTGGTAGAATACGACTATGCTGGAGACACGCTCAACCTTTACACGGTGAGGATCGATGTGCTCGACGGTGGGAAGACCTATCCGGTGTATGTAATCCTTGGACAGTGAGGGATCAACGTTGGTCGTGACAGGTATGACCTATGAAGAGTTGGTAGAATGCGTTACTTCTTTGGGTGTGGAGAGATATCGCGCTGACCAGATAGCCGACTGGGTTTACAGGAAGCGGGTTTTCGACTTTCTCAGCATGACCAACCTGTCGAAGATATTGAGGGAAGAATTCTCTCGAAGACTTGAAGTCCTGCGGCTCGATCTTGTGGAAGTGCAAACATCTCATGACGGCACGAGGAAGTACCTCTGGAAATTACGCGACGGTGAAACCGTGGAGTCTGTTAGCATACCCTATCCAGATCGGAAGGCAGCCTGCATATCGACACAGGTGGGATGTCCTGTGAAATGCGCCTTCTGTGCCACCGGACAGTCGGGCTTTGTAAGAAATTTACACACCGACGAGATAGTCGCGCAAGTGCTGATGATGGAATCACTCGAAAAAGAGAGATTCAACAATATCGTCCTCATGGGAATGGGTGAACCATTTCTCAACATCAGAAACGTCTTCAAAGCGATAGAGATCCTCGCTCACCCCAAGCTCAGAAACATGGGATGGAGAAGAATGACCCTCTCGACAGTGGGTATTCCCGAAGGCATGGAAGAACTCGCCCGGAGGTACCCACAGGTGAGGCTCTCCATCTCCCTTCACGCTGCTTTCAACGATGTGAGAGACTACTTAGTGCCCATGAACCACAAATATCCCATAGAAATGATCTTGAATGCCGCAAAACGCTTTCAAGAAATTACGGGAAAGCGAGTGACCTTCGAGTACGTGCTCATCAAAGGGGTCAACGACAGGCAAGAAGACGCTCAAAAGTTGGTGGAGCTTCTCAAGCCCATCAAATCTCACGTGAATCTCATAC
>QNAP01000143.1 GCA_003641795.1 Thermotogae bacterium
CCCCGCATAGGAAGCGAGATGCTTAAAGGAGGATCGCCGCCCAGCCTCCTAGCCCGGGATTCCCGCTGCAGACGCCATCTGTGTAAATCCTCACCTGCTTTGGAGACCCAATATGGCCGCTGCCACGCCTCGTGGCGACTTACCTTGACTTACCGCGTACTTCGTGCTATATTGACTTTGTGGCTTAAATTAACAAATTGGTCAAAGGGTCAAAAAGTGCCGAGGGCATTTACAGAGGCGGAGCGCGAGACGATAAGGGAGCGGCTCATCGCGGCCGGAAGGGGGCTCTTCTCCCGCTACGGCCTTAAGAAGACCACCGTGGAGGAGATCGCCCGCCGGGCCGGCGTCGCCAAGGGCACCTTCTACCTCTTCTTCCCCTCCAAGGAAGCCCTGTACGCCGAGGTCCTCCTACGGGAAGCCCCCCAGATGATGCGGAAGCTCATCGCCGAGTCCTTCGCCGCCACCGACGACGTCCGCGAGGCGATCGTCCGCTACCTCAAGGGTTTGGTAAAGCTCATTGAGACCAACGAGCTCGTGAAGGACCTCGTCTCCGATCCCTATACTCAGTCCCTACTCCTCGAGGCCCTGGACCTGCCGGAACTCCAAAGCAGCAGCCCAAAGCTCTTCTCCCCCCTCCTCGACGTCATCGCCAAGGCCCAAAAGGATGGGAAGATCGTGGAGGGAGACCCCCTAGAGATCGCCCAAATGTTCGGGGTGATCAAGGTCCTCCCCTTGTACAAAGACCAAATCCCGCCCGAACAGTACCCGCGGCTCGTGGACCGGCTCGCTCAAGTGATCGCCGACGGACTCACCTGTCCGGCTAAGATAAACCCTGGACTGGATTTGGCCATGGATTTCAGCCGGGAAAAGGAGACGGCATGATTGAAGGTGCGATCGTCGCCGAGGAGTTGACCTACAGCTACAACGGCCTGCTTGCTGTCGACCACGTCAGCTTTAGTGTAGCTGAGGGAGAAATCCTAGGCTTTCTTGGTCCCAACGGGGCAGGCAAGACGACCACAGTCAAGATGCTGACGGGACAGCTCAGGCCCAAACAGGGCAGGGCTTACCTGCTCGGCATGGACATCACCCAACATGCGAAGAAGGTGCAGGGGCAGATTGGTGTCTGCTTCGAGGTGACCAACCTGTACGAGCAGATGACGGCTGTGGAGAACCTCAAGTTGTTCGCCCGCCTGTTTGGCATCCGGCGATTCGATGCCGAAGTCCTGCTGGAGAGGGTAGGATTGGCAGGCCGGGGCAACGATCGCGTCGAAACCTACTCCAAGGGGATGAAGCAGCGCCTGATGGTGGCGCGGGCCATCCTGAACCGTCCGAAAGTGCTGTTCCTTGACGAGCCTACCGTTGGGCTTGACCCAACGTCTGCGGAAGCCATACGGAACATCATCCTTGAGGAACGAAAGCGCGGCGCCACCGTCTTTTTGACCACCCATGACATGCTGGATGCTGAAAAGCTCTCAGACCGGGTTGCCTTCATGAATCAGGGCAAGATCGTCGCCCTGGATACGCCACACAACCTGAAACAGAAGTACGGCCGGCGAGCCCTCAAGGCGAAAGTGCTGAGTAGAGATGGCGAGCTTGAGGACCGTGAGGTGCCCATGGACACCCCGGAGACGCCCCGCCTGGTGCAGGAACTCTTCTCCAAAGAGAAAGTGGTCACCGTCCACAGCGAGGAGGCGACTTTGGAAGATATCTTCATTGAGATCACTGGACGAGGGCTGGTGGAATGAATCCCCGCCTCGTCGGCAGCCTGGTCCAAAAAGACCTGTCCATCTTCTTTAGGAACCGGTTTTTTGCCGTGATTACGGTGCTGGGCATTGTCCTCTACCTGGTCATCTACTTTGTCATGCCGAAATCGGAAGATGCGACCCTGACGATAGGGCTATATGCGCCTGCCGAAATACCTGCTTTTGACCTGCTTGGGGAAGAAGGGCTGGAGTTTGAAGGCGTTGCCTCCGAGGAAGAGCTCAGGCAGGCGGTCATCGACGGCCGGATCATCGCCGGGATATCCCTGCCAGCGGATACCCTCGGCCGACTACTTGCGGGCGAAAGACCCACAATCAATGTCTTCTTCGCTGCTGATACACCCCAGGAGACCAGAGGTGCCATCGAGGCAGTTATCCAGGAGCTGGGTTACCGGATGACAGGGCAATCGCTTGCCATAGAGGTTTCGGAGGAGGTCCTGGGGCCGGACCTGGCCGGCACCTCGCTTCCGCCGCGCAACCGGCTCCGCCCGCTCCTTGCCGCCCTGCTGATAATGGTGGAGACCATGGGGCTTGCCACCCTTATCAGCGAGGAGCTCGAGCGGCGTACCATCCAAGCCTTGCTCGTGACCCCGGCCACCGCTTCCGATGTGTTCACCGCCAAGGGCGTTGCTGGGATAAGCCTTGCTTTCGGACAGGCGGCCCTGTTCATGGCGATCGTCGGCGGCCTCAACCAAAAGCCGCTGGTCGTGCTGACCGCATTGTTCTTGGGCGCCATGTTGGTAATTGCCGCAGGTTTCATCATCGGCGCTGTGGCCAAGGACATGCTGTCCGTACTCGCTTGGAGTTTGCCAGTTATCATCATCTTCGTCATTCCTTCCATCGGCATCGCCTTTCCGGGTCGGGTTACGAGGTGGGTTGAGATATTTCCAACCTATTATTTTATGGACACGCTACATCGGGCATCCAACTTCGGCGCCGGCTGGGGCGACGTCTGGCAGAACCTGCTGATACTCTTTGGTTTCGATCTGGTCCTGATCTGGCTTGGTGTCGTCGTCCTGAGGAGGCGGACGCGATGAGCCCAAGGCGTGTCGCCATCCTGCTTGGTAAGGAGCTCGTTCAAGGTCCGAAGAATTTCATCTTCGTCTGGGTCATCGTTGGCCCCGTGGCTATATCGCTGGCCTTATCGCTCATCTTTGGGACTTTGGTCGGTGAGCAGCCCAGGCTGGGGATTGTCGCTGAGGCCGGTTCGGAACTGGTTAGGAAAGCCCGTGAGGCCGCTACGATTGCGGTGCGAACGTTCAACAGCGCCTCCGCCCTAAGGCAGGCGGTTCAAAGCGGCGTCGTGGATATGGGCGTCGTCCTGCCGGCTGACTTCGATACCTCGATAAGGAAGGGTGACAAGATCACTCTCACCGCCTTCATTTGGGGGGAGAGCCCTGCCCGAAGCCGCGCCATATTGGGGGTGACCTTGATCAACCTGGTACGGGAGATCGCCGGCCAAGAGCCGCCGCTTGAGGTTCAGAGCATTGCCCTGGGGGAGGCTGTCGAGATCCCCTGGAACGAGCGCCTGCTGCCCCTGATCGTGCTCATGGCGGTGTTCCTCGGCGGCATGTTTCTGCCGGCGACCTCGATCATAAGCGAGAAAGAGAAACGCACGCTCACGGCGTTGCGGGTCACCCCGACCACTCTTGAAGAGATCTTCCTAGCCAAGGGGTTGGTGGGGATCGGCCTCAGCCTGTTTTCGGGCGTGATTATCCTAGTCTTGAACCAGGCTTTCGGTGCCCAGCCGCTGCTATTGGTCCTGGTGCTGGCCCTTGGTGCTGTCATGGCGGCGGGGCTAGGGCTCTTGCTTGGAGCGGCGCTCAAAAACATCACTACCCTGTTTGCCGTCTGGAAGTCTGGCGGCATCCTTCTCTTCGGCCCGGCCTTCATCTACATGTTTCCCCAGATTCCCCAGTGGATTGGCCGGATCTTCCCCACCTACTACATCCTGCAGCCGGTGATCGAGGTAAGCCAGCAGGGCGCCGGCTGGACAGGCGTTGCCACCAACATCTTCATCCTTATCGGCCTTGATTTCTTGCTTATCGTATCCATAACGCTGGCACTGAAAAGGAGTGAACAAATGGCCCTCCTGGCCTGACCCGGACGTTGGGGATTGACTTGAATATGTGCAGAAGCGATTTCAAAACGGGTGGGGAACGTGCCCGATCTCCGCGCTTGCAATTTGACCACAGAGAGCACCGAGACCACAGAGGAAATCATTAAGTTAACCACAAAGACATCAAGACACAAAGAAAAATTCTAGAATTCGAATCCCTTCGTGTCTTGGTGTCTTGGTGGTGAAAACCCTCAGGGCGTCCTTTTCTTTCGCCCCCAAATGAGGAAGCCTAGCGCGGCGGCGAAGGCGAGTGAGGTGATGATCCCCCACATGGCCGCGGGGGAATGCGGCAAGGCGTCCAGGAGCACCCCGCCCAAGAACGGCCCGGCCGACCAGCCAAACGATTCCGCCAGGCCAAAGGCGCCCATATACCGGCCCCTCCTGGTCGGGGGCGCCAGGTCCGCCACCACCGACAAGGTAGTGGGGGCGAACAACATCTCCCCGAACGTGACTACCACGATCGCCCCCATCAGGGCCGCGTACGCCCGCATCCAGCCAAACAAGAGGTAGCCGGCCCCATACAAGAAAGCCCCGGCCACCAGGCCCAAAAGGCGTGGCCGCCGTTCCGCCCAGCGGGCGATTGGGTACTGAAGTGCCGCCACGAGCAGGCCGTTCAACGTGAGGAGTCCGCCGAAGGCGGCCTCGCTGTAACCAAGCCGGGCCACCACGAACACCGAAAGCGTGGAGACGAGCTGCCCCCCGGCCACCAAGACGAGCAGTGACAGCCCCACGAATGCTACGAACCGCAGGTCCCGGAACGTCTCGGCAAGGGACCTCAGGCCCGCCCGGGCCTCCTGGGCGTGGTGCGACTCCCGGGCGAAGGCGACGACGAGGACAAAGGCGATGAGGGAGAAAAGTGCGGTGAACGCGAACAGAGCCGCATAGGGGAAGACCATGGTCAGATACCCCCCCAG
>QNAP01000144.1 GCA_003641795.1 Thermotogae bacterium
CCAAAGATGGCGCCACAAAGGCCCAACCAGCCAAGCGTTCGGATTGCTTGATACTACCGCGCCGCTTTCTCATTACCATCACTCACTTCTTCCAAAGACCAGCCAACTTCGCGAGTTTTTCGAGCTCTTTAGCAGCGGTATCGAGAGCTTCCTTTATCGTTTTCTCACCCGTTGCGGCAAGGGAAAGTTCTCTTCCTACGACTTCGATCATCTGGGCGGAGTATTGAAACTCCGGCACGGGTTTAGCATACATAGCAAGCCACATCACCTTGGGATACCATGGGTATTTTTTCACTACTTCTTCGTCCGTGAAGACGTCGAATCTTGTTGGAGCGCCCCCCATGAGCGCCCGTCGCTTAGCAATACCCGGCGACTCCACCCACCTTATGAATGCCCATGCTTCTTCTTTGTGTTGGGAATTTTTTGGTATTGCCCATCCCCATCCGCCATTCAAACCGATACCTCCAGGCATGGGTTCCAGAGCCACCTTCCCGGCTACTTTGGACTTTTCGGGATCATCGAGTTGGGGAAGCATCCAATTATAGCTGATCATACTGAACGCTTTGCCCTGAGCCATGACCCTATAAGCATCATCCAAGTTGAAAGATAGAGCTCCTGGAGGGGCCGCATTCTTCAACGCTCTGATATAAAGTTCCGCGGCCTTTACTCCGACCTCGTCGTTGATCCGAGCATGCCACTTATCATTGTAGTAGTCCCCTCCGAGAGTGAAGAGGTAGTTGGACCATTCCATGACGATGGGGTCGCCTCGCTGTGCTTGCATAGCAGAACCGTAGAGATCTGTGTTTGCTTGAATGAACTCGCAGATTTGGACGTAATCTTCGAGGGTTCTCGGTACGATCAGCTCCTTGCCGTACTGTTCCTTATATCTTTTCTTCAATGCTTCGTTTTCCAACACGTCTTTGCGGTAGATCAATCCCATGGCGTAGTTGTACATGGGGATCATATAGAGTTTTCCGTTGTAGTATCCAACCATATCCAACATCGAGGGTAGATAGACTGAGATGTCGAAATTGTCTCTCTTCACGTATTCATCCAAAGGCTCAAGCCAACCAGCGGCCGGGAACTCTCCAGCCCAGTAGTTGTCCACTTCCAACAGATCGTATTGGCAGTTTGGACTCATCAACTGGGGCACCAACTTCGCGTGCATGTCTGAGTATTGAACGATCTCGAACTCCACTTTAATACCGGTTTTTGCCTCAAACTCTGGCAAAAGTGCTTTGATGATATGTGTTTCCGGAACATCCTCCATGAGCACTCTCAACGTGACTCCAAAGAGGCCCAAGGCTAACAGAAGACTCAACCATACCACAACCCACTTTCTCATGCCACTCACCTCCTGTTAGAATCACTTTATCGCTCCAAAGCTCAAACCTTTAACCAGATACTTCTGAATGAAAAGACTTAAAATCACGATAGGTGCGATAGCCACTACAACTCCGGCGGATAGCTTTCCTATGAGAACGCCCCGCTGTGTTTGGAGTGCGGCCAACGCCACCGGCACCGTTGAAGAATCCGCTCCTGTGAGAACCAGAGCAAATAGGAATTCGTTCCAACACAAGATGAAACTGAGTACTGCTGCTGCCATTATTCCAGGTGCAGCAATAGGGAAGATCACTCTAATAAAAGCGGTAAACCTGCTGGCACCATCTATCAACGCTGCTTCTTCCAACTCTTTGGGGATGGATTCGAAGAAACCCATGAGAATCCAGACCAGAAACGGCAAGTTGAAGGCCAGATAGGAGATGGTCAAACCCCTTATAGTATTCACTAAATGCAATTTCATGAATATGGAGAAAAGAGGAATTATTAGCACCACTGGCGGTAGCATTTGACTGGAAATAACCAAAAACCTCAATCTGTCTCCACCAGTGTTGTACTTGGCAAAGGCGTAACCTGCAAAGGCGGCCAAAGGTATGGAAATCAAGGTGGACACCAGAGCGACTACGAAGCTGTTTCTGAAGTAACGCGCAAAATTATTCTCCACAAAGATGTTACGATAATTTTCGAGTGTCGGTTTGAAGAAAATGCGCGGCGGAATTTCGTAAGCGATTACTTCAGATGCGAAGCTCGTTCGCACGGTCCAAAGGATGGGTAAAAGAATAATAGCGGAAAAGATTATCAAAACTACATGAGCTATGATGTCCCATCTACGCTGAGATCGCGTCATGCTCTCAGCTCCATCAATGCGTGCACACCCCTCCGGTGACATTAACCGCTTGTCCCGTCATAAAATCGGCGTCCTTGGATGCCAAAAAAAGAACTACACTTGCCACATCTTCTGGATAGCAGAGTCGCCCGAGAGGAGTTTGTGCAATGTATTCGTCTCTGACCTTTTCGGGATCATCTATACCTCTCAACTGAGCTTCCCAGATGACTTCCCTATCTTGCATAGGGGTCTTAACAAATCCTGGACAGACCGCGTTTACATTGATACCATAAGGTGCAAGTTCTTTGGCTGCAGCTTGAGTGAATCCCACCACAGCGAACTTTGATGCGCTGTAATGCGCAAGAAGAGGAGCTCCTATTTTCGCCGCCATGGATGCAATGTTCACTATCTTCCCTTTCCTACGCCGGATCATGTGAGGAACCACGTACTTCGTCACCAACCACACACCTTTAGCGTTCACGTTCATGTTGAAATCCCATTCCTCTTCTGTCAGTTCCCAAAACCAGTTCATGGTGGACACACCAGCATTGTTAACGAGAATGTCGACTCCTCCGACATCTTCCAAAATTTTCCCTACAACCCGTGCAACCTCCGCTTCTTTAGTAACGTCCATCCGGCAAGAAACTACCTGAACTTCTTGTTTTCTCAATGATGAAACCAGATTCCCCAGCGCTCGTTCGTCAACATCTGTGAGTACGAGGATTGCACCCTCTCTGGCAAAGCTCGCAGCGATGGTTCTTCCTATGCCTCCCCCCGCTCCGGTTATCATCGCCACTTGGTTTTCAAAACGCTTTTCGCTCATCTTCACTCATCTCCCGTTCGATGTTGTACAGCTCTTCAAAAAGTGGTTTTAGATATTCATAGAGCTTTCTGTATACCCAGTAATACTTTTCATAATGTTCATGATTCAGAGGATCATGTTGCTGAAGCTCCCTTTCCTTGGTAAAGAGCTCTACATCGCTCCAATCGGAATACATTCCAACTGCGTGCGCTGCCAAAAAGGCCACACCCAAAGAAGATCCCGGATTTTTCGGTATATAGATCAGATCGTGACCGATCACGTTTGCCACTATGGAACGCCACAGAGAACTTTTCGAACCGCCGTTTGAAAGAAAGACTCTTCTTATCTTTTTTCCTTTCTCTTCAATCACATCCACATGGTGCTTGAATCCAAAGGCTACGGCTTCGAGTAGAGACCTAAAAAGATCGCCAAGGTTGTGAGACAGCGAAAGACCGAAGATCACTCCTCTGGCTTTGGGATCGAAAATAGGTGTTTTCTCACCCAAAAAGTAAGGTAAAGTGATGAGTCCTCGGCTCCCTGCCGTAGAGTTGGAAGCCATATTCGTGAGGGCACCGTAATCTGCTCTAGCAATCTCGCGTGAGAACCACTTCACGAGAGAACCACTGGAAGCCATACAGCCATTGAGAAGGTACTTACCTGGAACATCGTGATAGTCAATGAAAAGTCTTTTGTCGGTTAATAGCTCTTCACACACGAAGAGAATATCCCCAGCACCTCCGATCTTCACCAACATGTCCCCTTCTTCGATGGCTCCCACTCCAAATGTTGAAGCCACATGATCGGCAGACCCAGTGATGACCGGTGTTCCTGCTCTAAGGCCAGTAGCTTTGCTTACAGCTTCGGTAATTCCACCAACGATCTCGTGTGGTCGTCGCACAGGCGGTAATAAATGTTGCGGAAGACTTACAAGATCGAGAATATCTTCACACCAATGTTCCTCGTGGATATTCCACATTCCACTTTCAAGCGCCCAGTTTACATCAAGGGTGGGCACGTCGGTGAGTTTATAAGTGATGAAATTGTATGATCCCATCATGTAGCGAGTTTTGGATACGATCTCTGCTTCATGGCGCCGCAGCCAGAGAAATTTTGGAAATACCACTTGCTGGTTGATCACGTTTCCTGTACGATGAAAGTATGCATCTTCATCTACTCGAGTCTTCAAAAACGCGATCTCCTCTACAGCTCTGCTGTCATTCTGCTGAATCGAGAAACGAAGAGGGGTTCCATTCTTGTCCAATAGAATCAAGGTAGGTACCATTCCAGAAACACCTACAGCAACCGCCTCTGGGCCCAAGTAGCTCACCACTTCTTCTAACAGTTCCAAAGTGTTTCTCCACCAGAGGTTCGGATCTTCCTCTGCAAAGCCAGGCTTTCTGGAAACCAAATCGTGCCCTCTTTGAGCTTCATGGAGAATTTCACCATTCTTGCTTATGGCTACGAGCTTGACCCCGGTGGTTCCTATGTCTACACCTAACGCATACTTCACGATCTCACCTCAACGACTCCACACGTTCCATAAATCTTTTCACACGTTCGGGATCAACCGGATTCCATGTAATCCCGTCCTTTTTTAAGCTCGTACCCACTATGGCTCCATCTGCTACTTTCAAAAGCTCATCGACATTTTGCAGATTGACCCCGGTGTTGATCAAAACGGGCACATCGCCCACGGCAGCTTTCACCCGCTCGAGGGTTTCGAAATCGGGAGACCTTCCCGTCATGGGGCCAGAGATCAAAACAGCGTCTGCCAAAGAAGAAAAGACCACGCTCTTAGCCACTTCTTCTACGGGCCTTCTATCC